>JAYTUR010000907.1:0-3690 GCA_043744475.1 Saprospiraceae bacterium
GATGTGAAATGTTGCATACTCAGAAAGAATAAAAAAGTGATTAAAAAATAAAACAACCGATGCCGCTTCTGCAAACCGCATCGGTTGTTCTGAAAACTCAAGGCAAAATTAGTGTTTTTCGCATTTTTTTAAGCCCTTTTTTCAATCGCTTTTAAAATCACGTCACAAGCCCACTCAATTTCGGCTTCTATAATGATTAAAGGCGGCGCAATACGGAGACTTCGATTGTTGAACAAAAACCAATCGGTCAATAAGCCGTTCTGCAAACATTCATTAATGACTTGTATTAAAACCTCAAAACTCTCTAATTCAACAGCCAACCACAAGCCCGCGCTGCGTACTTCCTTAATTTTTGGATGAACGAGAAGGCGTTTAAACAAAGCCTCTTTCGCTTCAACTTGCGCCATTAAATCGCTGTCTATCAGTGCTTTAAGTGTTGCAAAAGCAGCAGCACAACTGACGGGATGCCCACCAAAAGTTGTAATATGTCCCAAAACAGGTTCATTAGTAAACGTTTGCATCAAAGAACAGTCTGCAATGAACGCACCTATCGGCATTCCGCCGCCGAGACCTTTTGCCAATAACAAAACATCGGGCGTGATACCGTATTGTTCAAATGCCCACAACGTGCCCGTGCGTCCCATACCCGCTTGAATTTCGTCGAGAATCAACAGTGCACCCACTTCTTTACAGCGTTTTTTTAAGGCAAAAAGATACCCCTCAGTATTTTCGGTTTTTGAAAGTGGTTTGTAAATACCGCTTTCCGCTTGTACGGTTTCGGCAATAATGGCAGCCGTTTTAGTCGTTATTTTTTCTAAATCAATAAAATTATTAAACGTAATGTGTTGAATATCAGGCAAAAGCGGACGATAAGCTTGTGTAAAATAATCATCAGAATTAAGCGACATCGCGCCTTGTGTTGACCCATGATAGGCGTTTTTCATCGCTATGATTTCAGAACGCCCTGTGGCACGTTTTGCCAATTTCATTGCACCTTCGGTGGCTTCTGTGCCTGAATTGGTAAAATAAACCGAATTGAGCGTCGGCGGTAGGTTGTCTGCTAAAAGAGTGGCGAGTTGTACCTGTGGCGCAAGAATAAATTCACCATAGACCAGCGTATGCCAATATTTATTCAGTTGTGCCTCAACCGCCTTTTGTACTGAGGGGGGGCGATGACCGAGTACACTAACCGAAATACCTGCAATTAAGTCCATAACTTGCTGTTTGTCAACAGTTTGCAAGTACATGCCCTCAGCAGATTCTATTTCAAGTGCCAATGGTGCATCGGAGGTTTGGGCAACGTGACGTAGGAAAAGTTGTCGTTGAGTCAACACAATATTTATATGTTATTTTGATGAAAAAAAAGCAAATATACTGAGGGGGGTATAGAGTCCTAAACAATGGTGTCATTTTTGTTCTTTAATAAGGTAAAAACAAAAATAAGTTAGTTACTGATGTCAAAATGACACTAAAAATTAAATTTAGATAAGAAATATCAGAGAAACATTTAATTTTGAACGGAAAATGAATAAAAACACCGTCATATTACTATTATTAACGCTGTCATTCATGTCTTGCGAGTCAGATACAGAACGTATCAAAGGCTACGAAGTACATGGAATCGACATTTCGCATTACCAATCAACGGTTCGTTGGGATTTGGTGGCGGCGCAAGGCATTTCTTTCGCTTTTGTGAAAGCTACGGAGGGTCGGCAACACACCGATTCGCTTTTTTGTCGCAATTGGGAACAAATTCAACATTATGGCATCAAACGCGGGGCTTATCACTTCTTTCGCCCTTCGATTGATGGTGAAGTTCAAGCGCGCAACTTTATTCAGTCGGTTGATATGAGCTACGGCGATTTGCCACCCGTTTTGGATATTGAAACGGACGAGGATTTGCCACGTGAAGAGGTGATTCGACAACTTAAATCGTGGCTTTATTGGGTCGAATTGGAGTACAGTATCAAGCCGATTATTTATACGAGCTACAAATTCTACAATAAATTTATCGTCGGCGAGTTTGATAAAAATCCGATTTGGATTGCCAAATACGGTGGCGATTCGCCGCGTTTGGGTGCAGGTGTCAAATGGTGGTTTTGGCAATACGGTAATCGCGGCAGACTCGACGGCATTGATGGCTACGTAGATTTTAATGTTTTTTACGGCTCGCGCGAGGAATTGGAGCGTATTTGCTTGTCTGGCGCAACTTTGAGTGGTTTATTCGAGCATAAATAAATATTGGTCAATAGTCATTTGTCATTACATCGGCATTGCTAAAAGACAAATAATTTTTGACGAATGACCAATTGACAAATTAAACAAATTTTAACATGAAAAAAATACTAATTTTATTATTCGTAGCAGCACATTCGCTGTTTGCACAAGCGCAAAAGGACGCTGAAAAAGAGAAACACCTCAGCGATGGCGGTATTGAGTTCTTTCACGGCACTTACACCGAAGCTTTGGAGAAAGCCAAAACAGAAAATAAGCTCGTTTTCATGGATGCTTTCGCGGAATGGTGCGGACCTTGTAAACGCATGGCGGCAACGACGTTTAAAGAAGCGAAAGTCGGTAAGTTTTTCAATGAAAACTTTATCAACGTCAAAATGGACATGGAAAAGGGCGAAGGTCCTGCTTTGAGTCGCAAATTTGATGTCGCCGCCTACCCTACTTTGTTGTTTATCAATGATAAAGGTGAGCAAATCCACAAATCTGTTGGGGGTTTGCAAGCCGAGCAATTGATTGGCACGGCTCGTCAAGCCTTGAGTAAAATTGACAACACCAAAGATTTTGAGAAAGACTATAACGCGGGCAAACGTGAACCTGAATTGGTGTTGAACTACGTCCGTGCCTTGAATCGGGCGGGCAAACCGAGTTTAAAAGTCGTCAATGACTATCTTATGAAGGCAGATTTGGCGAATCCTTCGACGTTAAAAATCATTTTTGAAGGGACTGTACAATCAGATTCAAGGGTTTTTGACTTATTAATCAATAATCGGACGAAAATTGTTGCGCTTTTTAGCGAAGCACTAGTGAATGCGAAAATTGAAGATGCGATTCAAGAAACGGCGAATAATGCGGTTGAGTTTAAGTCTGAAGATTTGCACAAAGAGGCAAAGGATAAGATGAAAACTTACTTCCCCGACAAAGCCAATGCCTTTGCTGTTGAAGCCGATATGAAGTTTTACAAAACCACAGGCGATGTCAAAAGTTATTGCAAGGCGTGCGAAACTTTTGTCAAAAAAGAGGCGAAAGCTAACGCCAGTTTGCTGTACCAAACCGCTAAACAGATGATTGATGCCTTCCCAACGGATAAAAATGTCTTGTCCGATGCGGCTAAATACTTGAAAACGGCATCTGAAAACGGTGGTTTGTGCGAATATTATTATCTCTATGCTAAAACGTTGCAATTATCAGGCAAAAAATCAGATGCTTTGACGAATGCAGAGAAAGCTTTGAAGATAGCTAAGGATACAGCCATACAAATGGTGCCTGCGGTACAAAGTTTGATAGAACAAATTAAGGGTTAAATTGGTTGAATAAACTAATAAAGGATTTTCCTATAAAAACAAAAATCTTTAAATATCAGCCACTCACTGTTTCTCGCTACGCTCGAAAAGCGTACAAAGGCGTTTTTTTCAGAGTGAAGTTCAGTTTCAAGATAAAATCTTTGATTTTTTCTTGAAA
>JAYTUR010000908.1:0-3673 GCA_043744475.1 Saprospiraceae bacterium
TCCAATACTATTGAGGAACGAAATCCCAATACCAACGGGGAAGGGGCTATTTTAGCCAATATTTATTCTATTTGGATTCCGATTGATGTGGTGACGAAACGACCAAAACGGGTGGTTGATTTTGAAATGCCTTTGCATAATCTCTTGTATGGCTGTGAAATACCTGAAAAACTGCCTAATACTGAGGGGGGTATTTTTTCGTCTGAAAGACAAGTACAATATTCGGATTTGGATATGTTGGGTCATGTCAATAATGCCAAATACGTGGAGTGGTTGCTCGATGATTTTTATAAAAATAATAATGATGTTAAACCCAAAATCTTAGAAATCAATTATTTAGGTGAAATTTTTGAAGGTACGACGGTTCAAATTTTTGCTCGAAAAGAAGAAGACAAAGTTGTTTATACTGTAAAAAACAAAGAGGATAGGAGAGAGGTAATTCGAGCCAAATTAGGTCTAATATACTGAGGGGGGCTAAATTTTAAATTATACCTTTCCAAAAGTTCTAAAACTTTTGGAAAGGTATAATTTATTGAAAATCAATACTTTGATATAAATACTAATCTCTTTTTGGCGGTGGTCGTTTATCGTCTTTGGGCATTAAGATATGTTGCACCGCACCGACCAGCATTTTATCCAATTTTGCTTGTTGTTCAGGCGTACAGATTTTACGCACATCTTCGAAATGCTGATACGTAATTAACTCTATTTGTTGCTGCAACTGCCCAATTGGTTGGATGATTGAGTCCAATGAAGCGGGTTTTTGACTATATAAAACCTGCCTTTTTTCTGCAATCAATTGCAAAAGACTATCATGTGTGCTGTGATGTTGCACACGCAAAGCCTTATAAACCTTTTGCTGGTCATTCTCCAATTTAAGCTCTTGCGTTAGTACACCAAAAGTTTCTTTTGGCGGTCTGCCTTTGCGTGGTGGACGTGTCACCCAAAAAAAGATGAGCGTAGCAGCATTGACGAGCAAAGCGGCAACAACTAAATATTTGAGTCCATTATTTTTCATTGTGAAAATGGTATTTGATTGTCAAAATAGGTTTCATACAAGGCTTTTTCGGTATTATTGGCTACAACTTGCTGTTTTTTACCCGAATAGTAAAAAATAATAGCTATGTTAAGAATACCAACAATCAGCAAAAGGGCAGAGCCGATAGCAAGTTGTTGCCTCGTTTTAGCTATTTTGATACGTTCCTGTATGATGCGGTCACGCACTTGACTGTACATGCCTTCGGGTGCGGTTCGACGGCTTGTTTTTAAATTATTATTGTCGAAATTATCCATTTTTAAGTCGTTATAATTCGTTAGAAACCTATTCCTTTCAAAACTTGTGCTTAGGTCAAATATTTCTGTAAATTTTGTTTTGCCCTAAAAAGCAACGATTCTACAGAGGGGATGGTTGTTTGCATCACTTCCGCGATTTCGGCGTAGGATAAATCCTCTAATTGACGCAAAATAAAGGCGGTTTTCTGTTTATCGGGCAATTTATCAATGGCTTGATGTAGAGATTCTGACAATTCTTTGTTTTCTAACAAAATACCTGGATGTATAAAATCAGGTATTTCGTCGGCAGGGGAGAGGTGGAAAATGGACAATAATGTACCGAAACGCTTCTTTGCTTTCTTAAAACGGATATAGTTCAAGGCTTTATTGACCGCAATACGGTAAATCCATGTATAGAGTTTGGATTGCGCATTAAAGTTTTCAATAGATAAAAAAACATCCACAAAAACTTCTTGTGTCAAGTCTTCTGCTTCAGTATTGGATTGAACGAGGTATAAAATAGTATTAAAAATGCGGTCTTTATAGCTGTCAAAGACGTGTTTGAAAGCCGGTTCATCTCCTTGCTGCAATTTTTCTATGATATCTTTTTCGTCTTGCAATGGTTAGTCGTTTTGACATAAATGGTTAAAAGGGAAAAGTATTTTCAACAAGTCTTTTGTGTTTTTTATCGAAATGCAAAGGTAATTAAATCATTTACGCCTAAAAATCATTTCCTTTGACACATTAACAATTCCGTTTTCATCACATTTTAAAGACATGTTTCAGAATGAAAAAAATAATAACTGCCGCCACTCTTGTCCTTTTCCTCATCAACCTCGTTCAGGCGCAAGAACCCAAATTGAAAAAGATTTTTAACGGCAAAAATCTTAAAGGTTGGAAAGCACCTGAAAACAATGTATGGTGGACAGCCTCAAAAGGTATTTTGTTTGTCAAAAGCACTGCCGAAAAGAAAGGTTCTAATCTGTGGACTGAAAAAAGCTATGCAAATTTCATCTTACAAGCCGATTTTTTGATGGGCGATGGCACGGTGGATTCAGGTTTCTTCCTACGTTCTGAAGACGATCAGGTGCAAATTGGCATTTCTGGCTCTTTAAAACGTGATATGACGGGGTCGCCGTATATTCCAAAACTGCGTTATCCAGTTGAAGCAAAAGGCGTTAAAGACATTTTGAAGCCCAAAGATTGGAATACCATGAAAATAAAAGTCGTTGGTAAGACTTATACGGTATGGCTGAATGGTGTTGAGGTAATGACTTATACCTCCGAAAATATTCCCGCTTCGGGACCGATTGGTATTCAATTGCATCCTGGAAATGAGATGTCAATCAGCTATAAAAATATTAAATTAGCGGAACTGAAATAGACTGAACAAACATAAATCGCATTAACATTGGCAGTAAAATTCGAAACTTCATCGTCGGTAATCCATTCATTTCTAACTGTTTATAGCATTAACATGAAATCTATTCTTACAACAGCCATAATGTGTTTTGCTTTGTGCAACGTAACGGCAAACGTTGTTCTACATACGAATCCTTGCGCTATGGACACACTGCCTTATGCCGAAATTCCCGATTACCCTGCCCAATACACGGCTGAAAGTGTTATTGCACGACTGATTGACGGCGTAGGCTTCCGTTTTTATTGGGCTACTGAGGGGTTGCGTCCCGAAGATTTGGCGTTCAGACCGACTAAGGAATCAAGGACTTCGGAGGAAACGATTGACCATATTTTGGGTTTGTCAACGGTGGTACTGAATGCTGTTCGCAATGAAGTCAACATGCGGTCAGGCGAAGAAACGTCTCCTTTGTCATTTGAAGTTAAACGACAAAAGACGCTTGAAAACCTAAAAACAGCGAGCGACATACTCAAAAGCGGTAAACAAAAGCTCGAAGACTCTAAAATGATATTCAAAAACGGCGATAAGTCAACGGAATTTCCTTTTTGGAATGAAATCAACGGCCCGATTAGCGATGCCCTGTGGCATATTGGGCAGGTCGTTACGTTTAGGCGTTCGTCTGGTAATCCGTTTAATTCTAAGGTGAGTGTGTTGTCAGGAAAGGTGCGGCAATAATGCACTCCCCTCAGTATTTTACATCATTCAAATCCATAATCATGAAAAAAACACTCTTTATACTCCTTTTCATCTTACCCATTACCCTATTTGCACAAGACAAAGCACGAGACATCATAAATAAAAGCATCAAAGCACATGGTGGCAAAGCCTATAATAATTTTGCGGTGTCCTTGGATTTTAGGCAATTTCATCTTGTTTTGAAGCAAAACAAAACCCTTTTTCAATACGAACGCACCATGACTGATTCGACGCAGACCGTTTGGCATGATGTGTTGAACAACGATGGTTTTTATAGAGAACGCA
>JAYTUR010000909.1:0-3671 GCA_043744475.1 Saprospiraceae bacterium
GGTAGCAATAAGTTCTGAACATTAACTTTAATCGCCCTGTAAGGGCAAAAAAAGTTTTATAAGAAAACCCTAATTTAAACGGTTTATAATGTTAAGCCCTTTACAATAAGTTTTACCTTTGCAGCTTAATTTACTCAACAAAGCGTTAGCAATCTTTTGAGTTAAACTTAAAATCAACTTTCTCCAATATGAAAAAAGTTCTTATTACCGGCGCGGCTGGTTTCTTAGGTTCGCATTTGTGCGACCGTTTTATTGCCGAAGGCTTTCATGTTATCGGTATGGACAATCTCATTACAGGTGATTTGACGAATATCGAACACCTATTTCCTTTGAAACGTTTTGAGTTTTACCACCACGATGTATCGAAATTCGTCTATGTGCCAGGCGACTTGCATTATATCATGCACTTTGCGTCTCCTGCGAGCCCGATTGATTATTTGCAAATGCCGATTCAGACGCTCAAAGTAGGGTCTTTGGGTACGCACAATTTGTTGGGTTTGGCGAAGGCTAAAAATTCTCGTTTCATCATCGCTTCTACTTCGGAAGTGTATGGCGACCCGCTTGTACATCCGCAAGTTGAAGAGTATTGGGGGCATGTCAATCCGATTGGACCCCGTGGTGTGTATGACGAAGCCAAACGTTTTCAAGAAGCGATAACTATGGCGTATCACCGTTATCACGGTCTCGAAACGCGCATGGTGCGGATTTTCAATACTTATGGCCCACGTATGCGGGTCAATGACGGTCGTGTCCTACCTGCGTTTTTCTCGCAAGCCATTCGTGGCGAAGGTTTGACCATGTTTGGCGATGGTTCACAAACGCGTTCATTTTGCTATGTAGATGACTTGGTAGAAGGCATTTATCGCCTTTTGATGAGTGATTATGCTAATCCTGTGAACATTGGCAATCCGTCAGAAATCACAATGATGCAGTTTGCGAAGGAGATTATGACATTGGTCAACAATCCAAAAGCGTTTATTGATTATCGTCCGTTGCCTGTTGATGACCCGAAACAACGTCAGCCCGACATCACCAAAGCGCGTGAGATTTTGGGTTGGGAACCTAAATTCAACCGTGAAGAGGGTTTGAAATTGACGTATGAATATTTTAAAAAGGTTGTGAAAGTAGATTAAATGACCTTTTATACTGAGGGGGTATTCAACCGATGACTTAAAATTATCGGTTGAATTTTCGCTCCAAAACAATAAACACTTTTCGATGTGTAATCGAAAGGCGTTTTGTTTTTATGGTTAGTTATGATATTTAAGCTGTTTGTTCGGTCATTGTTTTAGCAGCTAAAATATCAACAAATTCGATAACAGGGTCTTTTGCCAAAAGGTCGGGTGCATTTTTCATTAATGCTTCAGCAACCCTACCAGCAAGGTGGGCTTTTCGACCTTCATCGTGCGGAAAAGTATCAAAAATACCGAATTTAGTTGCACTAAGCCGTAATGCATACCACGTCATTGTATCAGGTTCTTCTTCAACGATAGCTAAACCACTTTTGAGGAAATTTTCTACGGCTTCTTCCTTCCCAGGTTTAGCTTCTAAGGTGACTAATAATGCAAATTTTACCATGAGTTTTTAATTTTAGATGTGACTGTATGCTTTTATTTACGATAGAATCTTCTTCTTGGATTCTTTACGAATTAATAAAGGGCTTTCCTATAAAAATAGCTGAACAGTTACTCATTGTTTTTTGCTTCGCAAAAAAGGCGTGCATTGAAAAAAATCTATCAGAGCGACATTCATTTTCTAAGAAAAATCTTTGATTTTTCTTAGAAAATGAATGTCGCTCTAAAAAAAAACTCCATAGTCCGCTTTTCGAGCGCAGCGAGAAGCAGGGAGTAGCTGATAATTTAAGGGTTTTTATTTTTATAGGAGAGCCCATATCCTATGGTTAATATAAAAAAAAGTTGAATTAGAATGAAACGATTAACTCCCCCTCAGTATTTTCGACCAAATATCAGTAAATCCAAAATCCTTTTTACCTTTGCGTGCCAAAAACGATTTAGTCATTAACAAAATATAAGAACTCATGAAATTTGATAGAACAATACTCATCACAGGCGGTGCGGGCTTTATTGGTTCGCACGTTATTCGCTTATTTGTAAACAAATATCCGCATTATCGCATCGTCAATCTCGATGCTTTGACCTATGCGGGCAATCTCGAAAACCTAAGAGATGTTGAAAGTGCGCCAAATTACACCTTTGAAAAAGGCGATATTACGGACGAAGCATTCATCAACAACCTTTTTGAAGAATATCAATTTGATGGAGTTATTCACCTCGCAGCTGAAAGCCACGTTGACCGTTCGATTTCTGACCCGATGTCTTTTATCAAAACGAATATCGTTGGTACGGTCAATTTGTTGAATGCAGCTCGTCAGATTTGGAAATCCGTCATTGCAAAGGACGAAGCGTCATTGCGAGGAGTTGCGAAGAATGAAGCAAAGCAAGAGGGGGGCAAATTGCGCCGTTTTCATCACGTTTCTACCGACGAAGTGTTTGGTTCATTGGGTGATGAAGGTTTTTTTACAGAAACCACGCCTTATGATCCGCGTTCGCCGTATTCTGCATCAAAAGCGAGCAGCGACCATTTGGTAAATGCCTACCACCACACTTACGATTTGCCAATTGTAATGTCCAATTGTTCTAATAATTATGGACCGAATCATTTTCCTGAAAAATTGATTCCACTCATTATTAATAATATATTGACAGACAAGCCTTTGCCGATTTATGGCGATGGCAAATACACCCGCGATTGGTTGTGGGTGAAAGACCATGCGACGGCAATTGATACCATTTTCCACGAAGGTCGAGTAGGCGAGTCCTACAATATTGGTGGCAATAATGAATGGAAAAACATTGACCTTGTGCATAAATTGTGCGACATCATGGATGAAAAACTCGGTCGTCCACAGGGTACGGCTCGGGCGTTGATTACATTTGTGAAAGACCGTCCGGGGCATGACCGCCGTTATGCGATTGATGCGTCAAAACTGATGAATGAACTCGGATGGGGCCCATCAGTAAAATTTGAGGAAGGCTTTCGAGAAACGATTGAATGGTACTTGACAAATAAAGAATGGGTTGATAATGTGACTTCGGGTAATTATCAGCAATATTACGAGAAGCAGTATGCTTGATTTTGGAATTACGACATGTTCGGGAAACTTTAAAAGTTTTCCGAACATAAAATTCACACACTTTTAACAGTAAAATATAGAAATATCACTATTTCAGCATGAAAAAATACATTTTTCTCCTCTTTTGTCTTTGTTTTTTTACCAAAACGACCTTTGCGCAACAAGTGCCGACCAGTGTGGATACGTCCGTCATTAATTCTGAATTGAGAAAACGTGGATTGAGTGAAGAAGAGGTGCGTAAACGCCTCGAAGAAAAAGGGATTGATATTGATAATATTCGACCTCAAGACTTGCCGCGCGTTCAAAAACAAATAGAGGAGGTTGTTGCTGAATTGGAAAAAGAAAAACAACAAAAATTAGATATTGAGACTGAAAAACAAGACGCATTGGACGAGTCAGCACAGACACAGGGGATACGAAACAACCGAAAAGTTTTGGATATTGATGATGACTCTATTCCGAAAAAGCAGAAATCGCTTGACCAAAAGAAACAAATAAACGAAACAGATATAAATGA
>JAYTUR010000910.1:0-14433 GCA_043744475.1 Saprospiraceae bacterium
TTTGATAAAAAGGCGTACTTGATGCGCTTCAAGTCTTGCGTCTTTGATACTTTGCAAAGGGCTTTGTATGTCGTTTTGATAAAAAAACATCGTTCAGTATAAAATAGAAAAGTGAAAACACCTACTTTGTCGTCGGATTGAATCCATAAAGGTATTTAATGCTTCGAGAAGCCGTGATACTGAGGGGGTGCTTATTTTTCAAAACTAAAACTTATAAATTTTGAAAACAACTACATTAAAAATTGTCAACGTCTTTGCTTTGCTGATTGTCTTGGTTGTCAATTACTTAGCCAATGCTTTGCCAATTAATGGTATTCAGACAGGTGCTATTTCTGATAAATACTACAACGAATTTGCACCTGCGGGTATCACATTCGCTATTTGGGGTGTCATCTATTCCCTTTTAATTGCGGTTATGGTTTGGCAATTTATCGGCATCAATCATTTGAAAACGATAGCCGCAAAGTCTATTGGTTGGTTGTTTGTGCTCAATTGTGTATTTAATACTTTGTGGCTCTTTGCGTGGCATCACGAGTCCTTTGTGCTGACGCTCGTCTTGATGTTGGGTATTTTATGGACTTTGGTTGAAATTAATAAAATAGAAGCGAACAAACTATCTCGTCATACGCCTTCAAGAGGCCTGTTGCAAAGTGCTTTTGGCGTGTATTTGGGTTGGATTTGCATCGCCACAATTGCGAATTTTACAACATTCTTTGTCAGCATTAATTTCAATAAATTCGGCTTGTCTGATACCTTTTGGACAGGTGGAGTCATTGGCATCGGTGCGATTACAGCCGCTTTATTGGTCGTTCGGTTCAAAAATATATACATCGGACTCGCTGTTTTGTGGGCTTTGATTGGCATTGTGATTCGTCAAAGTCAATTGCATGAACACTTTACACCTATCAGTTGGGCCGCAATTACCTATAGTTTGGCGGTCGTCGCCAGTTTGTTTTATGGACGGCGGTAAGTAAAGACGACGAAGTTTATAGATTCGACATCTTTAATCATTTTTCTAACAATAAAACCTGTTTTCAAATGTCAAAACAAAACTACTTATTCCTTCTTCTCATTTTCCTTTCCTTTAAAAGTTTTGCCCAAACCAAAATCATGGGTTTTACCACGCCTAATGCGGAAAAACAAGCCGATTGGGAGAAACAATTTGATGCCCAACTCAATCCGCAAAACTTAGATACGTGGATGCAGTTCCTAACGTCGCATCCGCACCATGTCGGTTCGCCACATGACAAGGCAAATGCGGATTACATGCTTAATCTCTTCAAAAGTTGGGGTTATGATGCTAAAATTGAGACTTATAACGTCTTGTTTCCAACGCCAAAGACAAGGGTTTTAGAGCTTTTAGGTGCAAAACCCTACAAAGCCAAATTGGAAGAATCAACATTGGCAGAAGACAAAACGAGCGGACAGAAATCGGAGCAATTACCGACCTACAATGCCTATTCTGCCGATGGTGATGTGACCGCTGAATTGGTTTTTGTCAATCGCGGTATTCCTGCCGATTATGAAGAATTGGAAAAAATGGGCATTGATGTTAAAGGTAAAATCGTCATTGCCAAATACGGTGGCTCATGGCGCGGCATCAAACCCAAAGTCGCTGCCGAACATGGTGCGATTGGCTGCATTATTTATTCCGATCCCGCCGACGATGGCTACGCGCAAGGCGATGTCTATCCTGTTGGTCCGTTTCGCCCCAAAGACGGCGTACAACGGGGTTCGGTCATGGATATGCCCGTTTACCCCGGCGACCCTTTGACACCGAATGTCGGTGCAACGGCTGATGCTAAGCGTTTGGATAGAAAAGATGCGATTACCATTATGAAAATCCCTGTTTTGCCGATTTCTTATGAAGATGCTTTGCCATTGTTGTCGTCTTTGGGCGGCGAAGTTGTGCCGGCAAAATGGCGCGGCGGTTTGCCAATTACCTATCATATTGGACCCAGCAAAGATAAAGTGCATTTGCAATTGGCTTTTAATTGGGACATCAAGCCCGTCAATAATGTTATCGCCAAAATGGTAGGCAGCGAATATCCCGACGAATGGGTGATACGCGGCAATCACCACGATGGTTGGGTCAATGGTGCTGGCGACCCCGTCAGTGGCTTGGTGGCAGAGTTAGAAGAGGCGCGTGTCGTTAGTGAATTGGTAAAAAAGGGCTTTAAACCCAAACGGACATTGATATATTGTGCATGGGACGGTGAAGAACCAAGTCTGTTGGGTTCAACGGAGTGGGTAGAAGACCATCAAGTCGAATTATCGCAAAAAGCAGTCGCTTATATCAATTCCGATGGCAACGAACGGGGCTTCATTGGCGCAAGCGGTTCGCATACTTTGGAGACGTTTTTTAATGAAATTAGTGAGGGGGTCATGGATCCACAAACAGGAGTGACGATTAAAGAAAGACGTTATGCCCGTACCGTAGTTGAAGCAGATAATAACAATCGAGCTAAGTTATTGGGCAATAAATACATCAAATTGAGTGCTTTGGGTGCAGGTTCTGACTATTCGCCTTTCTTTCAACATCTCGGTATAGCTTCCATGAATCTCGGTTTTGGTGGCGAAGGCAACGATGGACAGTATCACTCCATTTATGATTCTTATGATTTATTCAAACGCTTCAAAGACCCCGGTTTTAAGTATGGTGTTACCTTATCGAAGACGGCAGGACGTGTGATGATGCGTTTAGCGAATGCCGATGCGCTGCCGATTGACTTCAATACCTTTTATAAAACGGTCAACGACTATGCTACGGACGTGAAAACGCTTTTAGATAATACGCGGTCTGAAACGGAGTCAGAAAACAAAATGATTAAGGAAAAACTATTCGATTATGCGAAAGACCCAACCAAACAATATAAATCGCCTACCACAAAAGACATCGTTCCGTTCCTTAATTTCAGTCCTTTGGACAACGCTTTGGCGGCTTTGAAAGCATCGGCGGATGATTTTCAAAAACAATTTAGTAAAGCTACGCAATTGCCTGCTGACAAACAGCAAAAACTCAATGCGATTCTTTACAAAGCGGAACGCAGTCTGTTGCAAGAAAAAGGTTTGCCACGTCGTGCATGGTATAGACACCAAATATATGCGCCCGGTTATTATACAGGCTATGGCGTGAAGACTTTACCAGGCATTCGTGAAGGCATCGAAGAACGGCATTGGCAAGAAGCGCAAGAGCATATTGACATCGTTGCCAAAACAATTCAGTCTTATACAAATGAGATAAATAAAGCGGCGGCGATTTTGAAGTAAAAACACAGCTTTAATAACTAATAGGAGAGGAGAACGTCCATCGTTTTCCTCTTTTTTTGTGGATAAGCGAGTGATAAGTTGCTTTTTAATGTGGATATTAGATGTCAACCTGTTGAAAAGCGTCATTGATTAACTTATAAACTCAAATGAATTGTGGATAAATCTGTTTAAATATCAGTAATCCATAATGATTGTTAATTACGTGAGAATTTATGTGGATAACCTTAGAGTTAAAGTTCAAAACTAAGGTCATTGATTGTTTATAATGTTTGATTGCTTGTTTATAAAAGTTATAGGTTGTTGATAAGTTGTTTTTACTCAATTATCGCAAAACCCAATTGTTGATAACTCATAAAACCCTTTTACTTTATCGCTTATGTTGATGCCCATACTCAAGTGAAGTAGCGTATGCTGTAAAGTTATTTATCAAACCGCCCTAAAAGACATACAACCACCCCCTCAGTATTTTCCACTTTTCCAATACATTTGCTCTAATGCAACAATGCTATTTGAAAATAATATAACAAACACCTACTATCATGGCTATTACACGTACAGAACTTAAAAGTGCCGCTAATTCGAAAAGTTTTTCAAGAAGAGAAGACTGTTACGACGATGTAGATGACTTAATCAAAAATGGAAATAAATACTTCGCTACGGTCATACATCCAGAGAATTTACGCCTTTAAAATTGCGTGTAGCTGCGGAGAAGTTGATGGCGTTTGCGTTAGAATATAAGTAAAAATCACTAAGACACTGTTTTACGCATAAAAAGACCGATGGCGAAGTTTGGAACTTCGCCATCGGCCGTTAAATTCTTGTTTTTGCTATTTGATTATATAAAAAAAATCACATTTTATTATCTATGTATTTGCATAATTAAAATATTAATTGTTATTTTGTATCATAAAAGACAAACAACAAATTTTAAAACCGATATCATCACGACTCAAAACCCATCTGAACTGTTTTTTATGTCAATCAAAAAAAAATAATACAACGCCGTTCGTTCGCCCATAGACAATCCTTGTTACGTTATTGTCCTTTCGGCAACACTTCGCTACAAAAGAGCCATGCTATATGATGTCTCTGTGTTACAATCCGATGAAGCAGATACCCGTCTGCCTAAACTTTCCGACAATCTTCGTTCTTTACTTTTTGGTGTTTTTAGTCCGTTTGGTCATGGTCAACTATGCGCCAACGTGCATGAACTATGCGCCAACGTGCATCAACTATGCGTCAACGTGCATCAACTATGCGCCAACGTGCATTAACTATGCGCTAACGTGCATCAACTATGCGCCAATGTGCATCAACTATGCGCTAACGTACATCAACTATGCGCTTGTTTTTTGTGAAACGGCTAAAAAAAAGGGAAAAATAAAATATAAAAGGGCAAAAATTCCTTCCGTATTTTATTGATTTACAAGTATTTATGTGATTTTTTAGTTTTTAGTGTTTAAATAAAATTTTATTAAATAAAAAAAGTTAAAATTATGAATTCAAAATATACCTGCTCGCAAGCGAGCCTATACGCCGTCAGTCGTTTGGTGTGGCAAACGGTACAAGACAACCTTTCCCTTTTTGCGGGTTTCGATAGCACCTATACAAATGAGACTATCACGCAAAATAGGGAGTTCATCAAAACCGTTGAGCGTTTGCCCGACCTCAATGCCCGTCGAGAAGCCGTTGCAGTTTTGTCTTTGGAATATGACAAAAAAGTGGACGCTGTTGTTTTATTGGCAAAATACCTCAAAGATGCCATCGAGCGTGGTTTTGAGGATGAAGTCAAAAATATTATGCTCGATTCTGCTGGTTTTGACTACTTTCAAAAAGTCAAACAAGGCAATGCCAACGCCATCAGTTCTTTTTTAAGTTCTGCTTTGGGGTTTGTGGCAGACAAAGCGGATACTTTGACCACAAAAGGCAAGTTGCCCGCCGATTTTTTGACAAAATTAACGGCTGCCGACACCGCCTTTGAAGACGTATTGAGTCGCTACAATGCCGCTGTCAAAGCCACCAAAACAAAAAAAGATGAAAAGATAATCGGCAACAATGAAGTCTTTGCGCGCTTGCAACAAGTCCTCGCCGATGGGCGCACGATACATCTTGAAAGCCCCGACCTCGCCAAAGCCTATCAATTCTCCGCCTTTTTGTCGCAGGTCGAGTCCACCAAAAACGCGGGCATCAATGGCAAAATCACTATGCCGAGTGGCAAAAAAGGCATCGCCCTCATCACTGTCACCGAACCGATTTCGGGCAAAACCTACACCAGCGACAAAGACGGCTACTACGAAATAGCCCCCCTCAGTATGGGCAGCTATACGCTCGTCTTTTCCGCCGATGGCTACATCACTCAAACCATTTCGGGCTTAGAGGTTCAAAAAGGGGTGGTGAAGCGGGTAAATGTGGAGATGATGGCGGTTGCGAAGCTACAAATGGCGTAAGGGGATTCTTTTTTGAAAAAAGAAGGGCGGCGGGATGGTGGTCGCGTCGCCCTTTTTAGGGGACCCCTCAGTATATGAACGTCAAACAAACAGCCCAAATCTACATCAGATTTGGGCTGTTTGACTTTGCTACGCTATGTAAAAGGTTATTACTATTTCTCTTTGCTTATCTTACTATAAAATTATGCGTTATTTTACCACATCGTTTGTTAGTACTGCTAGGTTTAAATCTATATTGTCTTGCATTTCGTATAGCAGCATCGACTAGCTCTTCATCATTTGTAGTGGAATCTAGAGCGTTATATTTTGCTTCAATCACAAGTCCATCAGAATCAATACAAACACTAAGTACTACTCGTCCTGATTTTTGAAAATTTTCCTGCAATCTTGGAGGTGTTTTTTGGGGACGACCTCCAAATCCACTTGCTCCGTCTGGCATACCTTTACCTTGACTTTGACCTTTAGGTTGCTCAAGATTGCTTTGATTGCCTGTTCCTCCTCCGTCTGTTATTGATGTTGGCTGTCTCTTCTTTGTCTTATACTCAGCCTGATTAGGTACAGCTATATTAGAGGAAGGGGGCCTCCAATAGGCGATAACGGTAGTTGGATCTGGTATCTTATGCTCAAACTTACTACCAGGATTATATCCAGGAATTGTTTTTAAAAATGCTAAATATTCATCACGTTTACCTAAATTATTGACGTAAATATCTTGTAAACGCTCCAATGCCGTCTTAGCATCAGTATTATTCGGGTTATTATAAATGACTTCCCTATAATAAGAAATGGCTTTTTCGTTGTTACCTTTCTTCTCTGCAATAAAACCCAGCTTTAATAAGGCTGGAACGACCTCTGGCTTACCTTTATAATTAGTAACAACGTTATTAAAAGCCTCTTCAGCTTTATCTAACTCGTTCGACGTCAAATATGTATAGCCAATCTCTAGCATTGATACTTTCGCTTTTTTCATTTTTTTACCACTTATAGGAGCTGACATTTCTTTATCCATGGTAGATGCAACTCTAATTTCTACCCTATCAAAACCATAAAGGACGTTATCTTGATATTTTTCATACATTAGTATGAGCCTCGACCTATCAATGCCCAGTTTGGATACTAAAGTATCTATGATATTTTTAGCCCTATTAAAGGCTAGTAGTGTATCATTAACACTAGAAGAACCTGTAAAGACCCATGCCTGACCAGGATGTTTATTTATATGAGTTCCTAAACGAATAGCCTCTTTTTCTTTAATATTTTCTTGATTGAGGTCAAAGTTAATATAGATGGGCGGTATTAAAGATGATGTTTTTTCATCTGTTGTAGGTTGAGCCTTAGTAGCTAATTCATTTGAAATAAATAAAAAACTTGACCCTGCTTGATTCTCGCCAAATTTTCCACCGCCTGTTTTGGGAGTAGCTAATTCTAAGAAAGTATTCAACTCATTAATTGTCAAAACATTATCGCTTGCTTGTTGTGAATTGCCTTTGCTTCTTAGGGCATTTAAAAATTGATAAGCAAAAGCACTTTTATCGGGCGTTGAGGCGTCCGAGATACCCGAAGAAACAAAAAGCCGTGTTTTTAGCTCGGCAGTTTTTAGTATCAATTTTTCTCTTTCAGTAAGCTCCCCGGGTCTTGTAAGTCCAAATATATCACCTTTATTACTTTCAGGGTCAAACAAACCACTTTTGCAAGCATCGATAGCTACAAGTATATGTTTACACGACATACCATCAATATTTTTACGCCATAAATCATAGCTAAACGCCGTACTTTCTAAATCATCCGTTTTTGCATCTTTGGGCAAGAAGAAACTATTACTAGACTCTTTTTCACCATGTCCCGTAAAAAAGAGAAATAACTGCCCTTCTTTATTAAACGTGCCATTGGCGAATTTCGTTTCGTATTCATTTAGCTTGTTTCTGATTTGCCTTTTCGTCGGGTTTGTCACCAATTCTACTTCAAAATCGTAGTTGGTTTCCAATTCTGTTTTAATATCCTTCGCATTTTCGATTGGATATTTAAGTGTGTTCAATTTTGGGTCGTCATACGTTTGAACCGCAAAAAGTAAGGCATAATCCTTCCCTTTGCGTGGTTTATGCGCCGTCGGTTTTGAAAAACTGATAAACAGAACGGCAAGAAGTGGCAATAAAACGAGGTATTTTTTCATAATGTTGACTGTTTTTAATTAAAAAAATGCGGGATATACTGAGGGGGTCATTTCTCTCGAAACAGACCATACACAATTTGACCAATGTATAAAGCAAAAACACATTCTAAAATGCCGAGCCATGTTACCAATGATTTGAAATCGGCATTGGCATCTCTATCTGCAATATTACCACGGGCGTAGGCATCTATCAAAATAAAGAAAATTAACAGATAAAGCGTTAAAATCGCAAAAGTTGTGCGGGTCATCAGCGTCGAAACGGTTTTTCGGTCATTGCCCGTTGGAAATAAATCATTGCGGCGACGCAGAATATCTGCCAACATCACGCCCAAACACGTCATCAAGGTTGGCAACGACATAAAAATAATGCAGAGAAGTTCGACCCAACTGAATCCACCTAAAACAATGGCGGCGATGATTAAAAAGAGTTTGCCGCCGAGTACCAAACCCAAGACCCAAGACTTAAACCGTTGTTCGGTCATCAGTTTGGGCATTTTTACTGAAGAGTCCTTGGCAAGCGTTATTTCATCGGGCAAAGCATCAATAATATTGAGAAAAGACAAACGGATTTGATTGCGCGTCACCCGCAACTCGTCGCCCAATGCTGTGCCTGTTGTCACCATACTGCGGTAATCGCTCAAACGCCCTGCGTTGAGAATCACCTCATTGGCGAGGTCTTTATGGTCGTCGGCAGTTGTAATGTCACGCAATTGGGTTTGCAATTGTTCCAATTTGTCGTCTGCCAACAGACCCCTCAGTATTTTCTTCTCGAAAGTCCTAAAATGGGTATTTTCCATACGGTTATTTTCTAAGTTCTTCTAGAAGTTGGGTTTTAAACTTCTTGCTGTAATCCTCTACGTACCGTTTGTAATCCAATTCCATGTTTTTATACGCCCCGCGTTTGACTTCTTGATACCAACCCGACCCAATTTTGGCATCAATGGACACATAAATCCGATAACCGTTTTGCATCGGCACATAGCGAATGTACATTTCCAAATATTCCCGTTTTCGGCAATTGCGGCAACTCGTACACGTCGGTTCCAAGACACTGCACCACCACGGATTGGTTTCATCGTCCAACACTTCTTTGCACAAATCAATGACCGTAAAATACAATTCCGAATCCGTATTGAGCCAATTTACTTTGGGTTGCCGAAATTCACATTCTTGCGGTTTGCTTTGATAACGGGCTTCAACATATCGCCTAATCCTTTCAAAGACTGCTGTTTTATCACTTTTTCGCGCAATATCGCCTTTGGCAACCGTCCGTAGATTCGACAAATTAGCAGGCACAACCGTAATGGAATCAATCACCGTCTTGCAACCTTGCGCTTCCACCACCACTTTCCCATTTTCTGATTTGATGCCGCGATAAAAACAAACATACAAATCCTTCTTGGTATCGTAGCTATTGAACAACTGCACATACCCTTGTGTCGGTTTGATTTCCATAAAATACAACATTTTATGAAACAACTCTTCCTCGAGCGTCACCCCACGGTCTTGTTGTTCAAACTGCCGTTTCAACCCGTTCCATTGTATTGTAACGGTATCGCCATTGGTGGTATAAAAACCTAAATCCAACGAAATCGCCCCCTCAGTAACCCGCACCGTTTCGACCCGCAAGACCTTGCCTAAGCCCGATGCTTTGAGCCATTTACTATACTCTACTTTCTTTTCCTCAAAGACGTCTTTGTCGGTGAGGAGGTTTTCGGTTTGGGCTGCTAGGATGGTGGGCAGCAGGAATAGGAGGAAGAGGGTTTGTTTTTTCATGATTTTTTAATTTTTGTCAGCTTTAATATACGTTTTATCACCATTACTATTTATGTAGTACTGCCCGCCTTTTGAATTTACATAGATAGTTCGACCTTTATTATCTACATCAATAGCTTTGTCACCTTGATATTCTTTTACCATCCATATTTTATCGCTATTACTGTTTATATAATATCGCCCGCCTTTTGGTGTTTCATAAACTATTTGACCTAAGCTAGATTTATCTAAAATAGTATTACTACTGACTACTTTGTCAATAGTAGTCGTTTCCTTCTTGTTTAGAAACGATTTGTTTCCATTTTCAGTTATGTAATACAGTCCACCTAGGGAACTAAAGTAAATCTTTCTACCTAAACTATCTATACCTGCTAATTTGCCTTCTTTAAACATAGGAAAAGGGACTCCCTCTTTTCTTTTATTATTTAATTCTTGGCTGGGAATTACCTTTTTTCTTTTATAATTCAAATCAACAATTTTGCTTTCTACCAAAGGCAGCCATGAGCTATTAGGAAAATGAGTCTTAAAATTCTCAAAATCTTGTACGTTTTGAGAATCTCGAATACGCGCCCATTCATTATCCGATTCTTGCTGCGTTAATTTCTGCAATTCACTATTTGCCAATCGAATGAAATCGCTATTAGGAAAACGGCGTTTAAATTCCTCAAAAGCATAACGAGAACCTGACAACTTGGCTTTTTCCCATTCTTGCCGTTCCAAAGTTAGAGTTAATACCCCCTCAGTATTTTGTACCTTTTCAGCAACAAAAACAAAACTCGACCCTGCGTCATCACTGCCAAAGTCACCTCCACGCGGACGCGGCGCAGCCCTTTCCAAATGATTAGAAAACATTTCAGAACTGGTCAAAATGCCATCATCGCCGCCTTTTGTCAACAAGGCTTCTTTGAATTTCTTAGTGAAATTACTTTTATCAGGCGTCGGTTGGTCACTTTCACCCGAAGTGAAAAAGAGACGGGTTTTGTGTTTGTCATGTTCCGTTATCAAAAGTTGCCCTTCGGAAAGTTCACCCGAACGTGTACCGAACAAGCCATCGCCCCGCGTCCCGAAGTTAGGGTCGAATGTGCCGCTATAACAAGCATCAATCGCAACAAGAAGGTGCTTGCAAGGGATGGCGTCCATATCATCGCGCCAAATTTTGTAATTAAACGCCGAGCGTTTCAAATCATCTAAGTTGGCATCTGTTGGGAGGAAATAACCATTGGTTCGTTGCACAGAACCATGTCCGCTAAAAAAAAATCAGCAACTGCCCGTCTTTATCGAAGCGTCCCGAAGCGAAATTACGGCTGTATTCTGCTAATGTTTTTTCAATGATTTCGTAAGTCGGATTCTCAACGACTTTGGTATCAAAACCATAAGTCGTCTTTAAAATCTCCGCAATACCTTTGGCATCGGCAATAGGGTTTTCCAAAGTCGTAAGTCTAGAACTTTGATACTGATTGACAGCAAAAAACAAGGCGAAGTCTTTGCCTTTGCGGGGTGTCGGGTGCATTGGTTGCGTAAAACTGCAAAATGCCAATCCGCTGATGATCAAATATTTTGCGTAGTAAAAAGGGTTGTGGCTTCTCATTTCTTAGGTTTGTTTTATGTAGGGGTAAAAATAAGATAATTATAAGGCATTAGACACATATTATTGCTGCCAAAATTTAAAATTATTTTCAAAAACAACCAAATATAGACACAAGTATGCATAGGTCTGTTTGATAAAAAGAATTACTTCGATACAGAAAGTACTTATCGTTTGCAATTAATTGATTATCAATTATTTATTGAAATTATTTTGCGTTTGAGGTACAAATAGGGTACAAATTTTGCAAAAAAAGTGCTTTTAAGGTGTTTATACTGAGGGGGTGCTATCAAAGCGATTTCAAATAATTATTAACCGTTGTTGTGATAACAGCTTTGACCTCTTGCCAAGAGACTTCTTCATAAAGGTCGGGGTCTTTTTCTCAATAATTCCAAAGTTGCTGGATGGACGCATCTTGTTTGTAGCATCTGAATTGTTCTTTCGGTTTGTTAAAAAATTGGCTAAAAAAATTGAGCGTTACGGCATCAAGTACCCTCATTTGTAAAATTTCTTCTTCAATGCGTTCCAACCCATAATAATCTTTTATTGTTTTCCAATCTGTCAACGAGCCGCGAGTGATAATGCGCTCAATGATACTACGAGCATGTTGTTCATAGTCTATCGTGGACATATTGGAATCCCAAAAAAGAGTCTTAGGTAAATTCATCTTCTAATTATTTTAACACAAAGGTATCGGGTTCGATTGTGCGAGTTTGTAACATCTAAATTCAGTGATGGGTGTTTGAAAAATAGCGCAACACAACGCCAAAGTGTATTTGTCAAGATAGCGTGTGTTTAAGACAACTTCTTGCACAACAGGTTTGCCATAAAATGCAAACATTTGGCGAACTTCTTCTATCCGCCCTCGCATCAAAATACGGGTAATAACCGAACCTTTATGTTTATCAAGGTCAACGGTTTTTATATCTGTATCCCAAAAAAGAGATTGTCGTAGCTGCATCTTCTAATTATTTTTATAGACAAAGATACCGTTTTCTATGATTATCTAAAGAAAATACTGAGGGGTAATCTTGATGAATGGGAAGTTTACTTCCCAATACAAAACTTCGAAAAAATATTATCCAACAAATCCTCAACGCCTACTTCACCCGTGATTTCGCCCAAATGATTGAGGGCACGGCGGATATCCATCGCCACAAAATCGGTGGTTACGCCATTGTCGAGACTGCGAAGAACGTCCGTTAAGCTGTCATGGCTTTTTTGGAGGGCTTCAAAGTGTCGGGCATTACTCACGACGGTGTGTTCGAGGTTCAAGCCACCATCCACAACGGTATTCAGTAGGTTCTCTTTGAGCCAATCAATGTTTTGATGGTTTTTTGCAGATACTGTAATCACCTGTTTGGCGAGCAAAGGCATAACTATACTGAGGGGGGCTTCTTGTCCTCGATAAAAATCGAGAATGTCGGCATCATTCGGGTTCAAAAGCCATTGTGGATTGAATTGAGGAAATCTGTCCATTTTGTTGCAGACGATGAGGGTACTTATTTTGTCGGCATTTAAAGCTGCGAGGTCGGCATGTACCTCTGACAATTTGGTTGTTGTCACATCAAACACATAAACAAGGAGAGCCGCTTGACGTACCCGTTCCAAAGTTTTGGCAACACCCATAACTTCTATTTGGTCGGTGGCTTCGCGGATGCCGGCGGTGTCCACAAGGCGAAATTCGATGCCTTTGATATTCAATATTTCCTCGATGGTGTCACGGGTTGTACCCGCTATTTCGGAAACAATGGCGCGTTCTTCGTTCAAAAGCGCATTCAATAGAGTGGATTTCCCTGCATTGGGTCTGCCGGCGATAACGGTGGTCACACCATTCCGAATCACATTGCCCAACGCGAAGGAATCGAGTAGATTTTTTATCAAACGCTGAATTTTGAGGATTAAAGTCTTCAAGTCGTGCCGATTGGCAAACTCCACGTCTTCTTCGCCAAAGTCCAGTTCGAGTTCGATGAGGCTTGCGAAGTTAATCAACTCCCCCCTCAGTATTTTTATCTCAGTGGAAAAGCCACCGCGCATTTGTTGCATCGCCACGGTGTGCGCCGCTTCGGAATTGGAGGCAATCAAATCGGCAACCGCTTCGGCTTGACTCAAATCGAGTTGCCCATTGAGGAAAGCACGTAGGGTGAATTCGCCCGGCTGCGCCAAACGTGCGCCGTGTTTTATCACCAATTGAATGATTTGTTGTTGAATATAAGGCGAGCCGTGCGTTGAAATCTCAACGACATTTTCTTTGGTGTACGATTTAGGTGCTTTGAAAAGAGAGACCAATACTTCGTCCAATATGATGTCCCCTTTGTCTCCTGAGAGAGGATTTGTATCTCTGATGGTGCCAAAATGAATGGTATGTGTGGGTTGATTAGCGAGTTTTTTACCAAAAAATACTTCATCGGCTATCGTTATAGCAGCTAAACCTGATAAACGGATAATACCAATCGCCCCAATGCCGGGCGGTGTGGCGAGGGCAACAATGGTATCGCTTAGATTATGGTTGGTATAGTTCATAAAAGAATTAGGAATTAGGAATTTCTTAAAGCAGCCTTTCTACGTTTAGTAAACTTTTGAAAGTTTACTAAACGTGATGTGTAATTTACGGTTGACTCACACGTTAAATAAAATCATTACTTTTTCGCAAAATTACAATATTGCCTTACAAACTCATTCATTCCTCCTTTTAAAACCCAATTCATTGATAATGAAAACCTTAAAACTGCTGTTTTTACTACCCCTCAGTATAATGAGCCTTTCGATGTCTGCACAAGTTGATGATTTGATGCGGCATAAAGATATTACTTGGATTGCGGAGACTTATACTGACTTTGTGTTTGATGAATCAGTAGAGGGAAAGTTAGGTGAAAATATCTCCAATTCTGTAATAGTTTTGAAGTTTTTAAATAAAAAACAAGAAGATATTGACGAAAGAACGGCTATTAATGAATGGTTATCTGAAGCTGTGGAAAGTGGTCAACTTACTATTTATGAAGATGATAATTGTACGAAAACTTGTACCCTGCACGCTGTTTTAGGTGCTGATACTTTGAGTGTTATTGACCCTAATACCAACGAAGAAAGAATGGTTGTTCAAGAAAGGAATATTAGGAACTATAATGTTTCTTTTTTTAGGGCAAAGCAAATTGTGTATTACAATGCTAAAAAAGCCAAATTTG
>JAYTUR010000911.1:0-14431 GCA_043744475.1 Saprospiraceae bacterium
GTAATTTTTCTTTTGTCGTTTCTAATTGTGCTTTTATGCCTTTTTTCTGAAATTCATTGGCTAAGTAATTTTTGAATGAAATTATGAAATCTTTTGACAAATCGGTGCTTGTAAAATCAATATTCAAGGGCTGTTGTTCCAATTTTACAACCGATTGAGTCGTCAATAGATTGTCAATTTTCACAGTTGTCCGGCAATTTGCAAAAACTAAAAGGCACAAGGCAACAAGTGAAGGATAAATCGCTTTTTTCATATCTATTTTTAGTTAATGATTGGGCACAGTCTGCATTATAATCTCTTGCTCACGAACAATGACGAGTGAATCCACAAGGCGTTTTCGCAACACATCAGTACTGTCTTTGCATTGTTTTTCCAATTCAGGTGTGAGGCTTTTTATAGCATTTCCTGACAATGTATCAATTGCCACGCGGTCATCGGCATTGAGTTTGACCCCCTCAGTATGGCAAGCAGAAAAGATAAAAAGAGACATCGCAAAGGGAAAAATGAGATATTTTAAAAATAAATGTTTCATAACTATATGATAATGAATATTTTAAAAATAAAGCAACAAGTTTTTCTAACACGAATTTCACGAATGACACGAATTAATCGGAATGATAAAAATTATTTTTGATTAATTTGTGTCATTTGTGAAATTCGTGTTATTTTAAATTTTCGGATTGATTCAAAAACAAACAAACGAAAAAAACATAAAAGGACAAACTAAACGTCCCTTCAAAAGGAATATCAGTCATGCAATAAACAAAAATCAATATGTGCAGACTTGTAAAAATAAAATCCTTATATCGTTGTCGTTCTAACAAAGGTATAATGAAAGCAATAAGTGAAACCACTAACCCAACAATACCCAAACCCATAGCCGTCAAAACCCATTGGTTATGGGGTAATTTGGGTTCAAGTTCTGGAAAATTTTGTTCATATCGGCGGTTCATCTCTTGCTCAATATCGCCAAACCCCACGCCTATAATTTTGTTTTCTAAAAAAATTTGGCTGCCGATATTGAGCGATACAAGGCGTTCTGAATCGGATTTTGCAGCTGGGTTGCCTATTTCATATTGTTCAATATCCCAAATCGCATAATGCACTCGTTGTTGAAAACTGGGCAAAAATTGATAGGAAAGATAAGGAATTAATGCTAAAACAAGTATTAAAGCAATCCCAACAATATAACGACGACTTTGAAAAATAAATATCCCTCCCCTCAGTATTAAGCATAAATACAAGGCTATGAGACCTGTACGCACAGCAATAATATGTAATGTAATAAATAAGAAAAGGCTCGAAAAGGCTATGAGATTTGTTTCCCATTTATATTTTATAAAAAAAGACGACTGCCACAATTCAAAACCTATTAAGCAAGCCAACGCCGCCATGACGCTGAAAGTGATGTGTTCTTTTAAAAAAGGCATGGCAATGCCTTGACCTAATTTTGTTGTAATAACTTCAAAATGAAGTGAATAATTGGTTAAAACCAATAAAATATTGGCAGAAATAACGATGGTAAAGGCAAAAAGTAGGCTTTGAAACTGCCGTTTACTGAGGGGGGGCATTTGACTAAATGCAAAAGGAAAAAGGAAAAAAGGCAGACGTAATTGAACTCGACTCAACCAATATGGCAAGTTATCAGACCAAAAGCCACTCAAAACAACGATGAAAAAAGGAATGGTAAGGGCTAAAAAAGAGCGATTTTTTATACATTTAGTCAAATTATCAGCAGAACTGCGTTGCCAATGCCAAAATTGTAAGTATTCAAAAATCCATTGAAAAAGAGTCATTTTAGGCTCTTTTTGCTTAGAAATATCAAAAAGTGCAACGATGATGATACCCCACATACTAATGGAAAGTAGAAATCGAGACCAAACGAGGGACTGAATCAGCACGATGCACCAAAAAATGAAAAACTCAATACGATTTATCTTTATCACAGATTTAGACAGATTTATGGATTTGATGCTGATTAAACGGAAACAGTGATTTTGCCTTATTTTTTGAACTAAAAAACCTATTTTTGCGCCTCAAATTTTATAATAAATGAGCGAGTGACACGTCGTCACCCGATTACTATAATTAATCACGACTATGTCAGCAGAAATATTTGCAAAAGTACAACAACTCATTGAAGAAATAGAAGCCATTCAGCCCGCAACTAGAGAAGATATTGAACAATTTCGTTTGCGCTATATTGGCACTAAAAATATCATTAAACCACTTTTTGGCGAAATTGTAAAGGTTGAAAATACCCGCAAGAAAGAATACGGTCAATTTTGCAATGCCGCAAAAACGGCTGCGGAGGCGAAATTTGCAACGTTGCAAGAATGGCTTGAAGCACAAGCCGACTCTGCCGATGTGACGGCAATTGACTTGACGGCTCCGGGCGACCCGTTTCCTGTGGGCAGTCGTCACCCCGTTTCGATTGTGATGAATCGGATTATTGATATTTTTGGACGCATCGGTTTTACGGTCGTTGATGGTCCTGAAATTGAGACGGATTGGTACAATTTTACGGCAATGAACACGCCTGAAGACCATCCTGCACGTGATATGCAGGATACTTTTTACATTCAAGACTCAAAAACATGGCTTTTACGGACACATACCTCGCCTGTACAAGCACGGGTAATGGAAAAGACGCAGCCGCCGATTCGCATCATTGCGCCCGGTCGGGTGTATCGGAATGAGACGATTTCAGCGCGCAGTCATGCCCAATTTCATCAAGTTGAAGGACTTTATATTGACGAAAACGTGTCGTTTGCAGATATGAAACAGACCTTGATGTTTTTTGCACAAGAGATGTTTGGTGCGGCAAAAATCCGTTTACGTCCTTCATTTTTCCCGTTTACAGAGCCTTCGGCAGAAATGGACGTATGGTTAGGTACAGATACGCCTGAAAATACGCGTTTGACAAAGGGTACTGGTTGGCTCGAAATATTGGGCTGCGGTATGGTTGACCCACAAGTTTTGGAGAATTGTGGCATTGATTCTAAGAAATACACGGGTTTTGCCTTCGGCATGGGCATTGAACGTCAAGCGTTGCGCTTATTTTCAATTCCTGACATTCGCTTGCTTTTTGAAAGTGATGTGCGGTTTTTGAAGCAGTTTGCGGCAGCTATTTGATATAAATAACGTATAATTTTAATTTAATACATAGCCAAATAACACATATAGCTAATTGATTTTCAATTATTTAAAAGCTGTGTGTGCTATTTGGCTGTTTTTTTACCCCTCAGTAAAAAGCGTTTTTGGCTTAAAAATTAGCTTTTAAAATAGTTTATTCATCGAAATTTCACTGTCAATTTCTCCGAGATAATATTTATTTTTAAGTGTGGGATAAGTTGTAAGCAAAGTTGTAAAAACAGCTTTTTGTTTGCGGTGCCTGTTTAAAGATATTTTTTTTGAGCCTTAGTTGAGCCGAATAATCTTTGGTGAGCGCATAGTTTTTCTTAGTAAACTTCAATAGTCCGTCCAAAAGAACCCTTCCGTCGTCGTAGGCGGCGCTAATCGCAGACAAAAACTTAACAGACTATTAAAACTTAGCTTCACATAAATAAATGCTCATTTCCAAAAATGACAATGACAATTTTGAAACAAACCTTTTAAAACAATTCGTTTTTGACTAAATTTGCGGTTTCTAAAAATCGTCCAATTTTATGTCGAAAAAGAACAATACGGCGCAAGCCACTGCTGTGAAGCAAACTTCCGCTCCGCTCAATCATACGATGCCTTCCGAATCTAATCCGATATATGGTCAAGAATATATCGAAGTCATCGGTGCGAAAGTGCACAATCTCAAAAATGTCAGTGTGCGGATTCCTCGACATCAACTCGTCGTTATAACGGGCATTTCAGGGTCGGGCAAATCGTCTTTGGCTTTTGATACGATTTATGCCGAAGGACAACGGCGGTATATGGAGACGTTTTCGAGTTACGCCCGTCAGTTTATCGGTTCAATGGAACGTCCTGATGTAGAACAAATCACGGGTTTGTCGCCTGTAATTTCGATTGAACAAAAGACCGTGGGGCGCAATCCACGCTCGACAGTGGGTACGATTACCGAAATTTATGACTTTATGCGTCTGCTGTTCGCTCGTGTTGGCGAAGCCTATTCCTACGAAACAGGGGAGAAAATGGTGAAATACACGGAGGAACAAATCCAAAACCGCATTTTTGACCTGTTTTTTGATAAAAAAATAATGATACTAGCGCCGCTTGTTCGTGGGCGTAAAGGGCATTATCGCGAACTTTTTGATGGCATCCGCAAACAAGGCTATACCAAAGTCCGTGTGGATGGCATTATGATTGACCTTGAACCCAATCTCCAAATTGACCGCTTCAAAACGCATGATATTGAAGTTGTTATTGATCGCCTCCAAATTGGCGATGACAGACGAGAACGCCTTGTTTCTTCCTTAGGAACGGCTTTGAAAATGGGCAATGGCATTGCTATGGTCATCTCAGGGGACAGGGGACAGGAGTCAGGGGACAGTCAAAAAGCGGCAGATGGCAAATTTACTGAGGGGGGAGAAATGGTAACATTTTCCAAACATTTGATGGACCCTGTGTCGGGTATTTCCTACGAAGAACCTTCGCCCAATTCGTTTTCCTTCAATTCGCCTTATGGTTCGTGTCCACATTGCAAGGGTTTGGGGCAAGTAGTAGAGGTGGATTTGGACAAAGTGATGCCTGATAAATCAAAAAGTATTAACGAAACGGGCATTGTACCTTTTGGCGATGTACGTGAAAACTCGATGTTTCAGCAACTGCGGCAAATTGCCAAACGTTATAATTTTACGTTTTCTACACCTGTAAAAGACATTCCAGAAGTGGCAATGAACGTCATTTTGCATGGTGGCGAAAATAAATCTATTAAGGTGACTAATGCTTTACCGCAACAGGATTTGGTGTATTTTGATTTGGCTTTAACGGGTCTTGTGCCGATGTTGAAAAAATGGTACGAAGAAACAGGCTCTGAAAAAATCGCTTCGTGGGCAGAGGATTTTATGACCGTTGGCACGTGTCCAGAATGCAATGGCTACCGATTGAAAAGAGAATCATTGAGTTATAAATTAGCAGAAAAAAATATAGGTCAGTTATCTTTGATGGATATGACCGATTTGGCAGCATGGTTCGAAGATATTGACAACCATTTGAGCGACAAACAAAAGATGATAGCGAAGGATATTTTGAAAGAAATTCGTCTGCGTATCGGCTTTTTGCTCAATGTTGGACTCGATTATTTAATGCTTAATCGCCCCGCAGGCACGCTGTCGGGTGGTGAATCTCAACGCATTCGTTTGGCAACGCAAATCGGTTCGCAACTCACAGGCATCACATATATATTAGACGAACCTTCCATTGGCTTGCATCAGCGTGACAATGAACGCTTGATTGAGGCTTTGCGGCAATTGCGCGACATCGGTAATTCAGTTATTGTTGTCGAGCATGACAAGGATATTATGATGGCTTCGGATTATCTCATGGACTTAGGGCCCGGCGCGGGTAAACATGGCGGCGAATTGGTTGGCGAAGGCATCCCCTCAGTATTCATTAGAAATCAGACACTTACAGCCGAATATTTGAATAATGTACAACGCATTGAAGTGCCAAAAGAACGTCGAAAAGGCAACGGAAAGGCGTTGATACTGAGGGGGGCAACGGGCAATAATTTGAAAAATGTCAATATCGAAATTCCTTTGGGGACTTTGACGATGGTGACTGGGGTTTCGGGTAGCGGAAAATCAACACTCATTAATGACACTTTGTATCCTATTTTGCGGCAACATTTTTATAATTCTATTAAAAAACCGATGCCTTATGTCAAGGCGCAAGGTTTAGGGCATTTGGATAAGGTGATTGAAATTGACCAATCGCCCATTGGACGCACACCGCGTTCAAATCCAGCGACTTATACAGGTGTTTTTACGGATATAAGAAATATATTTGCAGGTCTGCCAGAGGCAAAAATCAGAGGCTATAAGCCTGGGCGTTTTAGTTTTAATGTCAAAGGTGGGCGTTGCGAAACGTGCGAAGGTGGGGGACAACGAGTGATAGAAATGAATTTTTTACCCGATGTTCAAGTAGAATGTGAAACGTGCATGGGTCGTCGTTACAATCGAGAGACTTTAGAGGTGTTATACAAAGGTAAGTCCATCAACGATGTCTTAAATATGACGGTGGAAGAAGCGGTCGATTTTTTTGAAAAAATTCCCAATATTTATCGAAAAATGAAAACCTTGTTGGATGTTGGTTTGGGTTATATTACGCTCGGTCAACAAGCGACAACGCTGTCGGGGGGCGAAGCACAACGGGTCAAATTGGCGGAAGAACTCTCGAAAAAGGATACGGGCAACACAATGTATATTTTGGACGAGCCCACCACGGGATTGCATTTTGAGGATATTCAGCATCTACTCGTCGTTTTGCAAAGGCTTGTGGGCAAAGGCAATACTGTTATCGTCATCGAACACAATATGGACGTGATAAAAGTCGGCGATTATGTGATTGATATGGGTATGGAAGGCGGTTTTCGCGGCGGTGAAGTGATTGTGGCAGGAACGCCTGAGGAGATTGCAGCGCACCCGACGAGTCATACAGGGCGGTTTTTGAAATTAGAATTGTGATAAACACCACTTTTCATACTTAAATAAATCCTATTTTCTAATTTTTCAACAGATATAAACTATGGCAGTCCCAGATTTTCAATCCATTATGCTTCCTTTTTTAGAACTTGCATCGGATAGTTTAGAACACACTATGCAAGAAACACATGAAAAATTAGCTATTAAATTTGGTTTAACCGAAAAAGACTTGAATGAAATGATACCAAGTGGATTTAGCACTATTTGGAAAAATAGAGTGAGTTGGGCGAAAGTTCATCTTGCTAAAGCTAAATTAATAGAAACGCCACGTCGTTCAGTATATAAAATTTCAAAACGAGGAATCGAACTGTTAAATAAAAAACCACCTGTTGTAAACTTAGCATTACTAAAACAATTTCCTGATTATTTACCTTTTCAAAAAAATACATTAATAGACTCGACACCTGAAATATTAAGTCATAATAATAATGAAACATCTACTCCTGCTGAAACTTTGAGTTTTGCCTATCAAACTTTAAGGAAAAATTTAGCACAAGATATTTTAGAAAAAATACGCGCCATTTCACCATATAAATTTGAAGAATTAGTTTTGAAATTATTACTCAAAATGGGCTATGGTGGTTCTTTAAAAGATGCTGCACAAACTACGAAAAAAAGTAACGATGAAGGAATTGATGGAATCATAAAAGAAGATAGACTTGGTTTAGATGTTATCTATATTCAAGCAAAAAGATGGAAATCTGAAAACAAAATAGGCAGAGAAGATATACAAAAATTTGTTGGTGTACTTGCGACGAAAGGAGTTAGAAAAGGAATTTTTATCACTACTTCAAGCTTTGGAAAAAACGCTTTAGATGCACTACCCAAAAACGAAACTAAAATAGTTTTGATAGATGGAGAACAATTAGCCCAATATATGATTGATTATAACCTTGGCGTATCAGTCGCAGAAGTTTTTGAAGTCAAAAAATTAGATAATGACTTTTTTGAGGAAGAATAGATGTTGTCAGTGTACAAAATAACAATAAAAAATAAAACAGAATTTATTTTATATTTTAAAATATATAAAAATTTTATGGAAAACCAAGAATTTCAACCCAAAAATACTGATTTACCCCAAAATACTGAGGGGGTAGAAAATACCTTTAATGAAAACCGTCTGGACTTAACGCCTGTGCGTAATGCCGTTGATGCCGTCAAAAATGAACTGTCAAAAGTCATTGTTGGACAAGATGAATTGATGGATTTATTGAATATCGCTATCCTGTGCGATGGTCATGTGCTGCTTGAAGGTGTGCCGGGTATCGCTAAAACAATGACGGCGAAGTTGCTGGCAAAAACGATTGATGCGGGTTTTAGCCGCATTCAATTTACGCCCGATTTGATGCCGAGTGATGTCATGGGAACGATGGTTTTTAATGCCCAAACGTCGCAATTTTACTTCAATGCGGGTCCTGTTTTTTCAAATATTGTCTTGATTGACGAAATCAACCGTGCACCCGCCAAGACGCAAGCTGCTTTGTTTGAGGTGATGGAAGAACGTCAAGTGACGGTGGATGGTACGCCGCATTTGATGACGTTTCCATTTTTTGTTATCGGCACGCAAAACCCGATTGAACAAGAAGGAACGTATAGATTACCCGAAGCGCAACTTGACCGTTTTTTGTTCAAAATTAATATCAATTATCCCAGTTTGTCGGAAGAAAAACAGATTTTGCGCCGTTTCAAAGAGGATTTTAAGCAAGTAAAAACGGAAGAAGTGAAGCCTGTACTGAGGGGTGAGCAAATAAAAATATGTCAATCTTTAGTTGAAAAAGTGCATATTCGAGAGGAATTAGTGGATTATATTGCCAATATTGTCCACAATACACGTAATAATGGTGATATTTATTTGGGTGCATCGCCGCGTGCATCATTAGCAATTTTGAAAGCAGCTAAGGCGATGGCAGCGATAAATGGACGTGAGTTTGTGATTCCTGAAGATATTCAGTATGTCGCTTATCCTGTCTTGAATCACCGTATCATTTTGACACCTGAAAGAGAAATGGAAGGTTATGATGCCAAAGATGTGATTAGTGAAATTGTCAAAAAAATAGATGTGCCACGGTAGAGTTTTTCTAACACGAATTACACGAATTACACGAATCCCACGTATTAAATTTAATTCGTGGGATTCGTGTAATTCGTGTTAGAAAAAATCATAGTATCAAATCGTTATACCTCAATATTGTTTCAAATCCTTTGCCCTCAAAATATTGTTTTGTTTCTCCAAAAGAACGGTTGCTCGTAGCCAATACAAAATCGCCGCCCCATGCGCCCAAAGATTTTATTTCACCCCAAAAGTCATTGAAAAACAAGGACTTAGCTCGTGGTAGTTTAATAACGGAAGCGACTAATTGTTCATGTTCTACAATTAATTTTTCAAAATTAGAAAGCACCGAAGCCGTATAAAAAGCATTGGTCAATGCTAAAATATCGTCAAAATACTGAGGGGGTAGTTTTTTCGCTTTTTCACGGTAACGCGCAATGCCTTCGCGTGAATTTTGTTTTTGATTCAAAAAAACGAAATAGAGATTGTCTGCAAACAGCGGTTTAAAATCCACTTCTGTAAAAATCGACTGGTTGTTTCTTCTTTCAAAAAAAATAGGCTTTTGCGCTCCTGCACAAGCAATATCGTAACCTGAACCGCCAAAAGTCAAGTCATTCAAGGCAAAAGGATTGATATTTGCCCACTTTGCCAGCAACCAAATCAAAGTAGAACTAGAACCCAAACCCCAATTATGTGGAAATTCTAAATTTGTGGTGAGGCTCATACCGTTTTTATCTTCCCAAAAGGCGGGTTTTAGCTTTTCAATTGCTTCAAAAGCCTTAATCAAGCCTTCGCTGAAATCAATCGTTCCATCTGATATTTTAACAAAAAGGCCTGGAATATGGAATAAAGCACTATACCACGGCGAGCCTTCAGGCATCACAGAACACCAAAACATACTTTTGCCATGCACTTCTGGCTCATGCTCTACAAGGAGGGATTGCCCTAATTTTGTCGGTAAAGCTAAAGCGGTTGCCCCGTCGAGGACGAAATATTCACCCGTCAGTAAAAGTTTTCCGTTAGCGTGAAAAGTCATTTTTTAAATGGATAACGGATAATGAATAGTGGATGACGGATAGTGGATAATGTATTACTCATTATCCACTATCCATTATCCACTATCCACTATCTATGTTTTACGATGTTTTTTCTTAGCGGCAGGGAATAAAATATTGTTCAAAATAAGACGATAGCCTGGCGATTGTGGGTGAAGACTCAAATCCGTTTCGGGGTCTTCGACATAGTGGCGATAGTCTTCAGGGTCGTGACCGCCGTAAAAAGAGAAAAAACCTTGTCCAAGAACACCATGCAAGTAACGCACCTCGTTATATGGCTTGTTTTCACCAAGCATCAACACGTCATCTTTGATGTATTTTTTAACAAAAGCAGTCGTTTGACCCATAAAACCTTTGACAGTACGGGTATGACATTGCGTTAACATAGCAGGAATTGGGTCATATTTTGCAGAAAAATCAAATAAAGTGAAATAATCCGTTTCTGGTGAAGTCGGACGACCATAGTTGTTGTCAATACTTGAAAACTCATATTCCATCGGGTCGCGTACCAATTGAAAGTCTTTGAAGGCAAAAGTTTTTGAAAAATCCAATTTTTCTTGTGCATTCGGGTCAGCAGGGTCACCATCGTACATAGCGGCGCAAATATCCACACCTTCGGCAGCAAGGGCAATATCATAACTATCTGTTGCCGAACACATCGCGAACATGAAACCGCCACCGACGACAAAATCCTTAATACGCTTCGTAACAGCCAGTTTACACTGCGAAACCTTCGCAAAACCAAGCGATTTTGACAATTCCTCTGCACGTCGTTGATTGTCACGATACCATGGCGCATGACCGTAATTGCGATAAAATTTGCCGTATTGACCTGTAAAATCTTCATGATGTAAGTGTAGCCAATCGTAAAGCGCCAATTTCCCATCAACAACTTCACGGTCATAAACGACATCGTAAGGGATTTCGGCATAAGTCAAAACCATCGTTACGGCATCGTCCCACGGCTGAACTTTATTGCCTTTGGAATCTACATCGGGTGTATAAACGGCAATTTTAGGGGCAACTTCGAGTTTAATGTCATCCATATTGACCTCTGGATTCGCAATTTCTCGCTGGATACCCGCAAATTGGGCATCACTCAATACCTCATAAGTGACATTGCGGGCTTTACATTCTTTTTCAAAAGCCAATTGATGTGGAAAAGCAAAGCTGCCACCGCGATAGTTCAAGAGCCAATGTGCTTCCAAGCCTTTTGCCAACACCATATAAGTAATGCCGTAGGCTTTGAGGTGTTCTTTTTGCTTCAAATCCATGGGCAATAAAATGATACTTGCGTGTATTTGAGTAAAGCTCGTGAGGATAAAAACTGTTGAAATAATTATTTTTTTCATATTGAAATGACATTTTTTTTGTAAAAATACTGCGGGAGCCGCTAAGTGATGCTATTAAAACGAAGAAAGCCCTTAAAAGATTTTATTTTTACAAAATGACAAATGAATTTGAAGAGAGATGCAAATTTACGATACATCATTTATGCAGTTTTTTGGACATTTGGATTTTTTGGTAACACCGAATTGAAGTTGTATCAAAGATAAGATACTATGTAGAAGTTGGAATAAATAAAGATTTCTTTTTGAAACCATTGAGATACCCCCTCAGTATTTTGAGGTCATTTTAGCATTTTCCAGGTAAAAACGGCTAAAATAACCCCAAAAATGGGTGCGAAAATATAAATCCATAAATCACAAATATTCCCCGAAACAAGCGCAGGGGATAAACTGCGGGCAGGGTTCATAGATGCCCCACTAATCGGACCCGCAAACATGGCTTCTAAAAGTACCGTTCCGCCTATGGCTATTCCTGCAAATAAACCTGTTTCTTTTGACCCTTGCGACACATTTAAAATGACGAGCATTAGAAAATATGTCAAAATGACCTCTAAAACAAAGGATTGCATTTGACTACCTGCGGGCAATGTCGCGCCCAAATTATGGTTCAATGGAAAGAGGAACTTTAATACCAATGTCGCTAAAAACGCGCCTGTTATTTGACTTGCAATATAAGGCAGTACTTCTTTTTTCTGAAATCTGCCCGATAAAGCAAAACCAATTGTCACGGCTGGATTCAATTGTGCGCCTGATATTTCGCCAAAAGTATAAATCATACACATGACAATCAGCCCAAAAGTTGCCGCTATCCCCGCATGACCTATTACACCATTTGTCTCTTGATTGATGATTATTGCACCCGTTCCGCAAAAAATCAAGGCGAATGTGCCTATAAATTCTGCAATATATTTCTTCATTTTGGGCATTTTTAGCAACAACCACCGCCTGGCGTGCAAGTTGTTGGATTAGCAACAACCAATTCAGAAAAGCGAATCTTTTGTTTCGGTTGAGGAATATTGCATTTAACTTTTGCAAGGCAATCTGTTTGTTTTGCAACAAGTTGAAACGCATTTTCTGAAAAACTCAAATCATATTTTCCGATTGTTTCTGTTTGAAATTCAACCTCAATGTCTAAATCATCATGATTCAAAACCTTTTTAGACAGGCTTAAAATGTTCAATAAACTGCGGGGTTCTAAGCAGTGATCATAGTCGTCGGCTACCCAAATTTGAAGATTTACCAATTTTTCTTCGTGAACATCTCCGCCACAATCAATAAAATGTTTTGTTATTAACCCAACTTCCGTAATATGAAAATGAGAGGGTACAAACTGCCCGTTCGGTAATTTGAAATCAACCGTTTCAAGGTTGTTTAAAAGCTCTTTAAATTCTGAAATTTTCATTGTTGATTTTTATATTTTTAATTAAAATTGCTTGTTGATTAAGTTTTATCCCCCCTCAGTATTTTTAACTTTTTTAAAGAAGAAACGCTATATTGTTCTATTATTTACAGCAAAAATTCATTTAATCAATTAAAAATTGACTCAAACAAAATGTTTGCGCTTAAATATTAATATGCCTTACGCAACATATCCGCAAAATCATTGGGCAAAGGACTTTCTTCAATTGTCTTTGCAATACCTTCAAAATCATAAGCGACCCTTACAAATTCAACTTCAAGGCCATCGGCTTTTGTCATAGATGTTTCGGGATTGATGTCTAATATAACATAACACGCCCGATTATCACCGTCTTTGGGTTTACCTACCGAACCAATATTTATAGCGTGTCGGTAAGTGCCATTTTCGTTTTTCAATAGACGATGATACGGCTTGTGGGTATGTCCAAAAGCCATAATATCGGCATTACCAAATTCCATAATCCGCATGAGGCTTTTTTCATCTCGGTCTTCAAAAAGATATTCGTTAATCTTTCGAGGGCTGCCATGTACCATCAGAAATTTGAACTTTTCACCGTTAAATTCAAAATCAAGTGCAAAATGACGTGGTAAACTCTTTAAATATGCCCTTTCTTCGGGCGTGACAAGATTGTTGGTGTAAGCAATGGAAATAGCACCGTTGTTTTTTTCTTCGGGTGCTTTGTAGGCACAACCACATTCATCGGAAGCCAAACCAATGCCTTCGTCATAATTCCCTGCAATCGTCGGAATTTTGCGTTTGCGGATTTCGTTAATTACTTCATTCGGATAAGGAGCGTAACCGACCAAATCCCCTAAACAATAAATCAAATCCGGATTTTTGTTGTCAATATCGGCTAAAATGGCTTGTAATGCAGGTAAATTGGCGTGAATGTCGCTAAAAAGGGCAATTTTCATAACTTATAATTTAACAGTTGCAATTGATGTTTTGTATTGTGATATCAAATAAATTTTCGAATTTTTCTTTTACAGATTTCCATTTTCCCACATTAAGGCAATAGTTTACGTTCAAACCGCTTATTTCACCTTTAATCAAATCCGCGTTTTTGAGTTCTTGCAAATGCTGACAAACAGTCGCTCTACTGAGGGGTAGTTCATTAGCAATATCGCCAGAAATGCACGTCTTTTTTTCTGCCAATAATTTTATTATCGCTATTCGAGCGGGGTGCGACAGTAACTTAGCGGCTAAGGCAAGTTCTTGTAAATCGGATTCAAATGCTATTGTTTTGGCGTGCATTTTAATATTTTTAATTTGTATGTCGCAAACATACGAATTAATTATGGGCAAATTCTTTTTCCTTTGATTTTTTTATGTTCTTTCAAGTTCTCATTACATTCGCCAAATAACCGAATTGTTGTGTAACGAATAACGTTTAACCAATACAGCCTAACGGATAACGACCTCAATTGGTCGAAAAAGCGTAACCACTATGGGTCATTTTCTATCAAAAAAGTGTTAGATTTGATAGAACTAAGATTTTTATTTCAACTGACTAAATTTTCTTTTTATGAAAAATAAAACAACAGCCGCTTTTCTTTCGCTCATTTTCGGCGTTTTCGGCGTTCAATTCTTTTATTTAGGGCGCATCGGCTTAGGTATGTTTATGTGTATGCTCACGTTTTTTGCGGGTAAACCGCAGATTGCCGCTTTCGTGGGTTTCATTAATTTCATTATATTATTGACGAAAAGTGATAATGATTTCAACAGAAAATACAATAAAGATTTGTGGCGCGAGCAGCAAAACCAAAACCAACAGAGCACATATACCGTACGTGAACAAAGGGAGCAACAACGTGAACAGCAACGTGCGCAACAAGAGGCATCTCAAAAAAACCACGAAGCCCGCAATCGGATGCGCCCAACAGCACCCCCTCAGTATCAAA
>JAYTUR010000912.1:0-3653 GCA_043744475.1 Saprospiraceae bacterium
CAAAGCCGTTGGTGCGATTACCGAAGCAGATATTATGTTGGCATCGGCTTCTGATGCGATTATCATTGGTTTCCAAGTCCGTCCATCGCTCAATGCTAAGAAAATGGCAGAACGTGAAGGCGTTGAAATCAAATTATACTCCATCATTTACGAAGCAATTGCTGAAATTCGTTCCGCTATCGAAGGTATGTTGGAGCCAACAAAAGAAGAGAAAATCACCTCAACCGTTGAGGTTAGAGCGATTTTCAAAAATTCAAAAGTTGGTACAATTGCAGGCTGTTATGTTCAAGAAGGAAAAATCGAGCGCAAGCAATTCATCCGCGTTATTCGCGATGGTATCGTTATTTTCCCGGTCAAAGAAGGGGCAACTGGGACACTTGGCTCTCTTAAACGTATCAAAGACGACGTTAAAGAAGTCCGTACAGGTTTTGAATGCGGCTTAACTGTTGACAATTTCAACGACCTTGAAGTTGGTGACTTCATCGAATCTTACGAAATTATCGAAGTAAAACAAAAATTGGCGGCTCTGTAATAGACCCCTCAGTATAAAACAGCAAACGCCTGTTTGAGCCTTAAAACTCAAGCAGGCGTTGTTTTTAAACATCGTTCGCAAAGGATTTGTATTTTTGTCAAAAAAGGAACGTATTCTCTCTTTATGAAAAAAACGTATTTTGCATCTGACTTTCATCTCGGCATTAATGCTCGATTGACCTCACGCGAGCGCGAACGGCAAGTTGTTCGGTGGCTCGATGACGTTTCAAAAGATGCAGAAGCCATTTACCTTGTTGGAGACATTTTTGATTATTGGTTTGAATACAATAAGGTCATTCCAAAGGGTTATAGCCGTCTTTTAGGTAAATTGTCAGAATTACGAGATGGACATATGCCCATTTATTTTTTTACGGGCAACCATGATATGTGGATGTTTCGGTATTTCTCCGACGAAATGGGCATCCCGATTTATCGCGAACCCATTATCAGAGAAATCAACGGCAAACAGTTTTTTATTGGTCATGGTGACGGTTTGGGACCCGGTGATTATGGTTATAAATTCATCAAAAAAGTCTTTGCCAATCCACTGTCTCAATGGCTTTTTGCCAGGGTGCATCCGAACTTAGGAATCAAAATGATGCAATTCTTTTCGTCAAAAAGTAGAGAAGAACAAGACCCCTCAGTAGAAAACACCTTTTTAGGTGCTGAAAAGGAGTGGTTGATTCATTTTGCCAATGAAAAACTCGCAACTGACTTACCTCAAATTGACTATTTTATCTTTGGTCATCGCCATTTACCCATTGATTGGACACTTGAAAATGGCAAATCACGTTATATTAATCTTGGAGAATGGTTACATTCCAACACTTTTGCCGTCTTTGATACACATGGTCTCACTTTAAAAACATATGAGAATGAAAATGTTAAAATCTATACAAATCATCATGAACTTCAAACTTAGCCTTTTAGCTTTTATTTTTTTTCTAATAAACACCCCCTCAGTATCAGCCCAGCAATGGAAGCTTTTTAAGAAAAACGACAGCCTTGATTGTCGTTATTTCTTAACTGACCATTTGAAAAATATTTATATCATAACAAACAAAAGTGAAGTCTTAAAATACGACGGTGAGGGTTATTTTGACAGCCGCTTTTCGTATAAAAAATTTGGTAGAATTGGTTCTGCCGATGTCACCAATCCTTTTAAAATTATTTTATACTATGCTGATTATCAGTGTATTGTCGTGATTGATGCAGCTCTAAACCCTATAAAAACTTTGTTTTTGAATGATATGCGTGTCGCTAATGCGAGTGCTATTGCGATGGGTGATTCAGGAAATATTTGGATTTATGATAGCGGTGTGAATAAGATTTTGCGCTTTGCAGTGGATGCCTCTGGATTCAATTTAGCATACTCAACCCCCCCCCTCAGTATATCGGGCTTGCAGCCCAATCAGATGCTCATTCGAGACAATTATGTTTACATGAACGTTCCCGACAAAGGCATTCTTGTTTTTGACCAATTTGGTAAATACATAAAGACACTCGATATTTTAAACGCTTCGGGTTTACAAATTATTGAAAATCAATTGTTTTATAAACAAAGCAATCAATTTTTTAGGTTCAATTTGCAAACGCTTGCTAAGTCGGCTATCAAACTGCCCGAAGGTGTCAGTGGCGATAGGTATATGCAAATTCAAAAAGGTCGCCTTTATGCACAACGCTCGAGCTCTATTGATGTGTATGATGAGAAATAGGAGTTAAAAAAAAACGGTCGGGGAATTTTGAAATTCTCCGACCGTTTTTTACTTTAAAAGCGTAACACTACCAAATTCTGATAAGACTTGGTCTCGACACCTGTAACGAACTTTCCATACATAAACACCTGTATTCAAAAGCTTTCCATTAAAAGTACCGTCCCATTTTTCAAATTTATTGGTCGTTGAAAACATTTTAGAACCCCAACTGTCGAAAATCTCAAACGCATCTAACTGCTCAATCGCATAAGGATTGGATATAAAAAATTCATTATTCAAGCCATCGCCATTGGGTGTAAAAGCATTTGGAAAAAAGACCTTACCACAATCCAATGTTTTTGGGTCAATCACTTTCACTTCTAAGGTATCGAGTGCTGTACATTGCGATTCTTTCATTGTCAAAATATACTTAAAAATACCGCCTGCTTTAGGCGTAATCGTTGTCGTATCAGATTTGAAATTCGATACATCATCGCGCGGCGACCATGAAAAATCAGTAGCACAAGTACGTGTAATTTTTGTTTTAACACTCGTTCCAAGGAAAATGATGGTATCTTTATTAGCGATGCGGTCTGGAGCTGCATAAAGCATACTGACTTCTGTTTCGCTCAATGGGCGGTCATAAATCCGCAATTCGTCAAGATAACCTGCAAACTTTCGGTCTGTCGTCTGCAAACAAGGACTTTTCGCAATGGCAAGAGGTGCATCAGAGGTGATATTAACGCGGCGCGTTGCTAAATTCGTTTGCGCCAAACGTCCATTGACATAGAGTAACAATTTATTGTAATCTCTGACTACAACAATATGCTGCCAACACCGACCATAATCCAATCGCTGAATGATGACATTCCGTATTTTATTATTTTCAGAAACTTCAACGCTCATCTGATTCGTTGCAGGTGTGTAACGAATGGCAAATGCACTATCAGAAGAACAATTTTTGCGCTTTGAAATGATGTCTAAAGTCGAATTACCTACTTGATTAGATGCTTTAAAATAGAAACTGACAGAGAATGGACCCGTTTTGAAATTATCAAACGATGCCGGACCGACGATAAATAGGTCAGTCCGAAGTCCATCAAAACGCATCGCATTACCTTCTACGCCACAACCGAGCGTTGAATCTGAACCAATAAAAGCTTTATTGCCGTTACCACTTTTGTCCACGATTGGGTAGCCGTCGAAAGGATAGTAACAAACCAACCCTTCTGCAATGTTTTGAGCAAAAGCTGCACAACTAATTGATAACGAAATGAATAGAGTTAAAAGACGCATTGAATCGGTGTTTTATTTTTTAATATTTCACAGGATTTTAATATTTTGATAGACCACAGATTGGACGGATACGACGGATTTTCGCTGATTTTTATTCTTATAATTTTATTGAAAAAATCGGCGAAAATCCGT
>JAYTUR010000913.1:0-3651 GCA_043744475.1 Saprospiraceae bacterium
TGCGCCTTTGCGTTGAATAATCTCAAAAAAGAGGGTTGGACGGTCTTCCACAGGCTTCGTAAAAATCTGCAAAAGATAGCCTTCTTCGTCTCTGTCCACCAAAATATTGAGGTCGCGGAGTGATTGTAAATCCTCATCAATATGACCGACACGGTCTAATAAATCATCATAGTAGGTATTGGGTACGAGTAAAAAATCAACACCTCGACCCCTCAGTTCACCGACCGTATGAAGAATATTGTTTGTTGCCACGGCGATATGTTGAACGCCTGCACCATTGTAAAAATCGAGATATTCCTCAATTTGCGACTTCTTTTTACCTTTTGCGGGTTCATTTATTGGAAATTTGACATAACCATTGCCATTTGACACCACTTTTGACATCAAAGCGGAATATTCTGTTGAAATATCTTCATCGTCAAAAGTGATAAGCAGTTTGAAGCCCATGACATCCTCATAAAATTTGACCCATTGATTCATCTCGCCCAAAGGCACATTGCCAACACAGTGGTCAATGTATTGCAAACCCACATCGCTCTTGAAAGTACGGCTTTGACGGGCTTCATAACCGGGCAAAAAGATGCCTTTGTAGTCCTTTCGTTCTACGAAAGTGTGAATGGTGTCGCCATAAGTTTCAATAGAAGCAACGACAACGAAACCGTTTGCATCCCTCAGTATTTGAGGTTCAGAAACAGATTTTGCGCCTCGTTTAACGGTTTCATTGAACGATTTTGTCGCATCGTCCACCCACAAAGCCAATACTTTTACGCCGTCGCCATGTTTTTGAACGTGTTTTGAAATGTCGGAGTTTGCATTTAACGAAGCAGTTAAAACCAATCGAATTTTACCTTGTTTCAAGACATAAGAAACCCTATCGCGCACGCCTGTTTCAGGTCCAGCGTAAGCGATGAGCTCAAAACCAAAGACACTTTCGTAAAAATGAGCCGCTTGTTTGGCGTTGCCAACATAAAATTCGACGTAATCTGTACCGTTTAAAGGCAAAAAATCAGTGCTGTTAGTAGCTTCTAAAACGGGTTGTTTTTCTAATAATTCAGCCATTCTAATTGTTTTTTTTGCAAATTTCGTTATTAATAAGGGCAATATCCAATATTTATTGTACTTAAAGAGCAAATATTGTTGTAAGTTGAACAAAAAGTACCCCCTCAGTATTTGAGGCATAAATTATGAGTTTTTATAAAATTAAGAGCGTGTAAAGTGATATTTTGTGCCAAATTCTAAAACCAGTTATAATTTCACTATTCTTACTTAAAACATGACGATTAAAGACAAAGTTTTCATCGTAACAGGTGGTGTATCGGGCCTAGGTTTGGCGACTGCCAAAATGATTATAGACAATCAAGGTTATGCCGTTCTCGCCGATGTGAATACTGCGGGGGGACAAAAAGCGGAAGAGTTGCTTGGAAAAAACGCAAAATTCGTCAAAACGGACGTAACCGATGAGGCAAGTGTGCAAAATGTAATTGACACAGCCGTTCAACAATTTGGCGGCTTGCATGGGGCAATTAATTGTGCAGGTATTGGACCCGCAGAACGGGTTTTGGGGCGAAAAGGTGTTCATTCATTGGCTTTGTTTTCAAAAGTCATCAGCATTAATTTGATTGGTTCATTCAACGTCATTCGTTTAGCAGCTGATGTTATTCAACACAACGAAGTGGGCGAAAGTGGTGAACGAGGCGTATTTATATCAACGGCTTCTGTTGCCGCTTTTGATGGTCAAATCGGTCAAGCGGCATATTCTGCTTCAAAAGGAGGTGTTGTTGGCATGAATTTGCCTATTGCACGTGAATTAGCGCGTGTTGGTATTCGTTCAATGGTCATTGCCCCGGGCATTTTTGAAACACCTATGTTGATGGGTATGTCCGACGAAGTGCGGCAGTCGCTTGGGCAACAAGTGCCGTTTCCTTCCCGTTTGGGCAAGCCCGACGAGTATGCGGCATTAGCAAAGCATATCATTGAAAATCAAATGCTGAATGGTGAAGTCATTCGCTTAGATGGGGCGATTCGGATGCAAGCGAAATAGCAAAATCTTAAAAACGGACAGATATTTTATCATAACAACTATTTTATGTTAAAAAATAACACATCTATGCCCGTTTCTTAGCGTTAATCATGTCATACTTATGCGTTTGCCAAACCCCAAAATAGAATGGACTTTGTTAGTTAACCACCGAACTTCTGTCACTAAAATCACAATAAAACATATATTTTTATCCATAGCTTCTTTTTTAAAAATATAAACCATACCAAGAAAAGGGAAAATACGACCGTTTTCTGTTTAAATACGACCGTTCACTTGCATCTCTGATTTTTGTACTGCTATCTTTGTCAGGTCAAAAGGGGAAAACATGGTTCTCTTAAAAAAAATTTAAAGACACATTTTTACGATTTTGATACTGATAAACATCATTTAATAAAATTTTTAAATTCTAACATCTATGAAAAACTTACAGACACTTGCCAACGAATTGGCATCAGACAAAATGACTCTTCTCGTTGCAAACGACATGCTTAACATCAAAGGTGGCTGCGGCTATGGTGGCGGTTCAAAAAAATCACACAAATCAAAAAAGTCAAAAAAATCAAAAAAATCACGTAAAGGTGGCGGTTACGGCTGCGGTTGCGGTTGGTAATTTTCGATTTTTTTAAATAAGAACCCTTGCCCTTTTTGACAGGGGTTCTTACTTTTAGAGTGTTAAAAAAAAGGAATTGGAGATACGCAGTGACTGAATTTTTGTCACTAAAATATCTAAAATGCTAAATATTGCCCCCCTCAGTATCCATCGCTTTTTCAAGGCACATTATTCCCATTCAGAGAGACAGGTAAACAATTATTTTAAAAATTTTAAATTCTAACATTTATGAAAAACTTACAAGCGCTTGCTAACGAATTAGCAGCAAGCAAAATGACACTTCTCGTTGCAAACGACATGCTTAACATCAAAGGCGGCACAGGTTGCGGTGGGGGCTCTAAAAAGTCAAAAAAATCACACAAATCAAGAAAGTCACGGAAATCAAGAAAGTCAAGTAAAGGCGGCGGTTACGGCTGTGGTTGTGGCTATGGCTATCTAACGACGTAATCCCTGGTATCTTAAAAATAAATAAAAACCCTTGTCCATTCAGGCAGGGGTTTTTATTTGTAACAAACAATGCTTTTATAAGTCTTTTATCTATACAATACCATCTGTCGAAATAATGAATATAATACGTGTACAATTTGTTAAAAAGTCAATACATTAAATACCGTAAAATAGTAAAATATGACCGTTCACCAATTTATTATAACCTTTCTTTTGAATTATGACTATTTTATTTTTATATTTGTAAGATCGTAAAGATTAGATATTATTTTGTTAGACAACATTCTAACTTCTCAATATTTATTATTTTCACGTAAACCTATTTTTCAATTCTTTAACTAAAATCAAATTTCTATGAAGAACTTACAAACACTTGCCAACGAATTGGCAACAGACAAAATGACGCTTCTCGTTACTAACGACATGCTTAACATCAAAGGCGGCGGTGGCTCAAAAAAGAAGTCAAAAAAGAAGTCAAAAAAGAAGTCTAACAAAGGTGGCGGTGGCTATTGTGGCTGTTACTGTTGGTAATCCGGAAGACTTGAAAACAAAT
>JAYTUR010000914.1:0-3648 GCA_043744475.1 Saprospiraceae bacterium
TGTGGATATGTCAAATCCTGAAACTTTTGCGACGCATATTTCTGAAAAAACAAAACTCATTTGGATTGAAACGCCGACAAATCCGATGCTCGGTATTGTAGATATTGCCGCTATCTGTGCTGTGGCGCGTGAAAAAGGCATTCTGACTTGTGTTGACAATACATTTGCATCGCCTTATTTGCAAAACCCTTTGGATTTAGGTGCAGATATTGTGTTACATTCAGCAACTAAATATATTGGCGGTCACTCTGATGTGGTGCATGGTTGTGTGATAACGAAAGATGCAGAATTGGCAGCGCAACTTCGTTTCCTTCAAAATGCCTCAGGTGCCGTGCCCGGACCGCAAGATTGCTTCTTAATACTGAGGGGTATCAAAACATTGCATCTGCGCGTCAAAGCGGCTTGTGAAAATGCGGAAAAGATTGCCGATTTCCTTGAAAAACACCCAAAAGTGGATAAAGTGTATTATCCAGGCTTTAAAAATCATCCGAACCATGAAGTCGCTAAGAAGCAAATGCGCATGTTCGGCGGCATGATTAGTTTTGACCTCAAAGGCGGCAGTATTGAAGATGCAACGACCGTTTTGTCGGGTACGCATTTGTTTTCATTGGCAGAATCGCTCGGTGGTGTTGAGTCGTTGATTGGGCATCCTGCGTCTATGACTCATGCGTCTATTCCTCGCGAAGCTCGGTTGAAAGTGGGTTTGACGGATTCTTTGATTCGCCTTTCTGTTGGCGTTGAAGATGTAGATGATTTGATTGAAGACTTACGTCAGGCGATTGAAAAAGTATAAAATCAATAGTAGTTCTAAGTTCGGGGAATTTTAAAAATTCCCCGAACTTGTTTTTATGGTACTATCGAAATACTTCATTTTCAATGCTTTATATTTTTAGTTTTTCATTTAAAATACTGAGTACTCCGACCAAAAAGTTAGTTAAAGTAATTTAAGCAAAAGCACGTTAGTGCTGCCACCGTTTATAGAACAACAACAGATTCCTTTTTTTATGAAGGTGCGTCGCACCGACACCTATAATAAAAAAATATACACGGTGACGGTGCGACGCACCTTAGGAAAAAGCGAGGTTTGTATTTTTTCTATAAACGGTATCGGTGCGACGCACCTTAAAATTAATACAATGAACTTTTAGTCAGAGTATTGAGAGGGGCTCAAAATCCTGTTAAACCCACAGAAAGATAGTTTTTCAAAGGCATTTCCGACAATTTCCCTGTCAAATCCAACCATTTTATATATTTCTGAAAAGCAGCATGTTCAAGCGAAATGAGCTGCGATTGGCGTTTCAGCACCAATTCTTTCATCCGCAACAAGACGATGGGTGGGCTGCCTTGTATGGCGGCGTAATGGTCGAGTGCGTATAGTGTTTGACTTTCATTGACTTGTTTTTCAACAAAATCGTATTCTTTAAAAATAAGTTCTATGCCTTGTTGGAGGCTAAAAATCTGCAAATCGAGGTTAGTTTGTAGGTTTTTTAGTGTGTTTTCTTCTTCTAAACGTTTAAAAGCAATATTATTCAACGCTATTTTTGAAGAACCTCGATAAGGAATCGCAATGCCTACACCGACTGACCACTCTCTGATGAGCGCATCTTTATTGCGGGCACTGTTGCGGATTTGAGCATAGTCAATAATTTTTTTTGTCTTGGCTTTCTCAAGATTGTATTCGGATTGGACAACGTTAATTTTTGTTTCTTGATGGGTTAAAAGAGGATTTTTGGCTGCTGTTTGAGGCAATTCCATTACAAAACGGCGCATTTTACTGAGGGGTATCCAATCCACAGTATCGAGTTGTAAAGTTGTAAGCGACGACGAAGTTTGAAACTTCCTCGTCGGTGAAGCATCTGTTGTATTGAAAATACGATTCAAAAATTGGTCTATATTGCGAATATTTCCTTCTGTTTGTAGTATTTTTTGTTGAAAATCAAACGCGGCATCTTCTGCTTTGATGAGGTCTTCAATATTGAAATCAGTTGACAGTTTAGCCATTTTTTGCAAAACATCGCGTTTGTCTGCAAAAACATCGAACATTTGGCGATACATTTTTAAGACGGTCTGTTCATACCGATATTCGACAAGCAAGGCATAACGGTCGTACAAAACGTCTTTGAAAAGGACATTGCGTTCGGCTTGTTCCTTGACCATATTCGCCTCTTTTTGCTGCTTCAAACTGCGCATCTCTTCCCAACCATTAAACGACGTGCGGACGCGGTACTCCTGCCGTTGCCAATCAAAACGGTCGGTTTCTGTTTGAAAATCAATCTTTTCTAAAAAAGGAAGGCGATAAGATTGAGTATTCAGTACGTCAATTTTGCGCTCTTGCAAGGCGATGGCTGTTTGCGTTTTGGCTGTCGCCAAAATACTGCTCGTCGAAAGCGGGTTTTGTGCCACTATTGTTTTTACAAAAATGGTCGCAAAAAGAAGAGCAAAATGATGTTTTTGGCAAAAAAGAGACATAATTGTGCTTTAAACTTAAGATTATACTGAGGGGGTCAATTCGGCTGCCCTTCTTTCGATTTTGTCATCAAGGCAGTCAACATTTGAAAAAAGCCTTTTTGATTGTTTAATAAATTCAAAACCACTGTTTCACTTTGCAAAAAATGGTTATCAGAAGGAATTTGTATCAAAACTTCACGTCCATAGGTTTTGAGTTCAGGGATTTTACGCAGCCTTTCAGGTATTTCAACGATGCGATGTCCTAAACCAATGACTTTTCCGCGACATTTTTCTTCGATATGCAAACTTGAAAATATGTCCAATGAATCACCAACGCTGACTTGCACCACTAAACTTTCGTGCACATAACCGACGACCATATTTGGCGATTTTTCATAAAAAGAAATCAATGTCGTAAATGACGAAATGTTTTCTCCTTCCTTGCAATGTATTGTGCCGACAATGCCATCGGAGGGCGCGTAAATGGCTAAACGTTTTTGTTCATTGACGATAAAATCACGTTGTGTTTTCAAGCGATTGATTTCGACTTGCATCGGGTTTTGCGCCACTAATTCACTTTGAAGATGCTCAATTTCAATGTCCAAAGGTTGAACCACAAGGCGTAACTCTTCTTTCAAAGCATTGATTTTCAACTGATTGGGATTATTGAGCATCGTTGCATTTTCATCTAATTTAACGCTTTTAAGGTCTTTGACGAGCAATTGATTGAGCGACACTTCGGCTTCAACTGCTTGAATACGGCTTTGAATATCCACCACTTTGCCTGTGCGTTGCGCTTTCAGTCTGTTGATATTCGACGTCAATTCGGCGCGGCTGATATGGGTTTTGGCTTCTAATTCCGATATATTGTGGGCGACATCGCTGAGTTTTAGGTTCAATTCAACACGCGTCACTTCCAACAATAAATCGCCTTTTTTGACCGCTTGACCGGGCGTTACGGCAATATGGTTGACCATAAGCGGATGCTCTAAATTGATTTGCATTTCCTTGTTTTCGGCAAAACCATAAAACGTTTCGGCTTGATGATTGAAATTCAAGCTGAGTTTATAAATGCCATAAATTAGGGCAGGCAGAATGACCCAATATAAAATATTAAATCTTTTCATCATAAAGTTATCGGGCTTTCGTATGTGTCGCTAAAAGAGAGGCGCACCTCTTTGATGTCTTGCAATTTTTTTA
>JAYTUR010000915.1:0-3631 GCA_043744475.1 Saprospiraceae bacterium
AGCGCAGCGAGAAACAGGGAGTAGTAGGTTTTAAAAGAGCTTCCAACTAAAAACTAAACAACAAGATGACAAATTTCAATATTGACAGTCAGAAAAGAAGCAGATATGATGCAATCGTCATAGGTTCAGGCATCAGCGGCGGTTGGGCAGCCAAAGAACTCTGTGAAAAAGGGCTTAGAACTTTGGTTTTAGAACGTGGTCGTGATGTGAAACACGTAACAGACTACCCAACAGCAATGAAAAATCCTTGGGAATTTGAGCATCGTGGTCAAGTATCCATTGACATCAAAAACCAATACGCCGGTAGTCGCTCTTTTTTGCGTGAGGAAACACTTCATTGGGCGATAAAACCCGACGAGCAACCTTTTATTCAAGAAAAACCTTTCACTTGGACGCGCGGTTATCATGTCGGAGGCAAATCATTGCTGTGGGCAAGGCAAACGCAGCGGTGGAGTGATTTCGATTTCGAAGGACCACAACGCGATGGTTTTGCCATAGATTGGCCCATCAGATACAAGGATATTGCGCCTTGGTACAGCCATGTAGAGCGTTTTGCGGGTGTATCGGGCAACAAAGACGGTTTGCCCCATTTACCCGATGGTGAGTTCCTACCACCCATTGAGTTGAGTTGTGTTGAAGCACACTTAAAAAATTCATTATCAAAGAACTATACAGACAGACAACTCATTCAAGCCCGTTGCGCTCATATCACCGAACCGCAACAAATCCACTATGAGCAAGGACGTGGCAAGTGTCAAAACAGAAACTTGTGTGTACGCGGTTGTCCTTATGGCGGCTATTTTAGCAGCAACGCTTCCACTTTACCGTGGGCAGCAAAGACAGGTAAAATGACCTTGCGCCCAAATTCTGTTGTGCATTCCATTATTTACGATGAGCGAAAAAATGATGCAAAAGGTGTCCGTGTCATGGATACCCAAACGATGGAAATGACGGAATACTACGCAAAAGTCATCTTTGTGAATGCTGGCGCGCTTAATTCCAATGCCATTTTGCTCAATTCGACCTCCAAACGCTTTGAAAATGGTTTGGGCAACGACAATGGCTTATTGGGAAAATACTTATCGTGGCATAATTACAGAGGCAAAGCCAATGCAGAATACGAAGGTTTCCCGAATACCCGAACCGATGGCAAAAACCCGAGCAACGGTTATATTCCACGGTTTAGAAATATTCTCAAACAAGAAACGGACTTTTTAAGAGGTTATGCAATAGGCGTGAGTGCAGGTCGTCCTTTAAATTCCAATAAAGACGGCATCGGCGAGGCGTTGAAGTCGTCAATCCTAAATCCTACTTACGGCAAATGGTATATCGGTGCTTGGATGATGGGCGAATGTGTGCCTATTGAATCCAATCATATTCGTTTGTCGAAAGATTTAAAAGATAAATACGGCATTCCACAAGTCATTTTATCCGCAAATTGGACAGAAAATGATGATAAAATGGTCAATGATTTCAATGAACAAGTGACCGAGATGTTCACTTTAGCGGGATTCCAAAACATCAAAGCGGTTGATTCTCATTCCAATCCAGGTTCTGACATTCACGAAATGGGTGGCGTTAGAATGGGTCAAGACCCTAAAACGTCGCTGCTCAATGAATGGAATCAATTGCATAACTGCAAAAACGTCTTCGTGACCGATGGGGCTTGCATGACTTCAACGGGTACACAAAATCCGTCGTTGACATATATGGCTATCACTGCGCGGGCTGCCAATTATGCGGTTGAACAATTGAAAAAACGCAATTTATAAAATTAGAATGACTCAAAACCACCCCCTCAGTACTCTGACCAAAAAGTTCATTGTATTAATTTTAAGGTGCGTTGCACCGATACTGTTTATAGAAAACCACAAACCTCGCTTTTTGCTAAGGTGCGTCGCACCGACACCTTGTATATTTTTTTATTTCGGTGTCGCTGTTACGCACCTTAATACAAAAAGGGATGCGTTGTTGTTCTATAAACGGTGGCAGCACTAACGTGCTTTTGCTTAAATTACCTTAACCGATTTTGTGGTCGGAGTACTCAGTATCAACACAATTTTTATCATCAATTTTAAAATAAAATGAAAAAACTAACCATTTCTCTTATCTTCTTTTCCTGCTCTTTTTTGGCTTCGGCTCAAACAAATAAACCACTTTATAAAGCCGCCTTTGGCGTACAAGCGTATACTTTTAGGAACAGTTTTCCAAAAGACATCCTGGGAACGCTCGATACCATAAAGGCAATGGGTTTTACTGAAATAGAAGGCGGCAACCCAAAAGGTATGACACCCGAAGAGTTTAAAAAGGCGTGCGACGCGCGCGGCATCAGCATTCCGTCAACGGGTGGCGATTATGCTCAATTGGTCAAAGACCCGACGGAAATTATTAGAAAAGCAAAGGTATTTGGCTCGAAATACGTCATGTGTGCTTGGATTCCGCATCAAAAAGGCAATTTTACGCTTGAAAATGCCAAACAAGCTGTGATAGATTTTAATGCCATTGGCAAAAAAATGAAGGAAAACGGATTGATTTTCTGCTACCATGCACATGGTTTTGAATTTCAAAAATACGGTGACGGAACGCTGTTGGATTATATCATTCAAAATACAGATGCCCAAAATGTTTCTTTTGAAATGGATGTTTTGTGGATTACGCACGGCGGCGGTGACCCTGTTGCGTTGCTGAACAAATATGGCAATCGTTGGAAATTGATGCACATCAAAGACCTTAAAAAAGGCATCGTTGGCGACTTGACGGGCGGCACGCCTGCTGAAAACGATGTACCCGTTGGCGAAGGTCAAGCGAATTGGTCGCTTATCCTCAAACGCGCCAATGCCATCGGTATGAAACACTTTTTCATCGAAGACGAAAGCAATAAGGAGTTTGAAAATATCCCTAAAAGCATTGCCTATTTGAAAAGCTTGAAACAAGGCAAAACGCCCATTTCGCAACCTTTGGTGTCTCATATTTACACCGCTGACCCTTCTGCCCACGTTTTTAACGGTAAAATATATGTTTATCCGTCACACGACATTGAGTCGGGAACAAAAGAGGACGATGAAGGCGGTCATTTTGATATGAAAGACTACCACGTTTTGTCCATGGATAAAGTCGGTGGCGCAGTGACCGATCACGGTGTAGCACTCGATATTAAAGATGTGCCGTGGGCGGGTCGTCAAATGTGGGCACCTGATGCAGCTTGGAAAAACGGTACTTTTTACTTGTATTTTCCTGTAAAAAATAAGCAAGACGTTTTCCAAATGGGTGTTGCAACGAGTAAAAACCCTGAAGGTCCATTCAAAGCCGAACCCGAACCAATTAAAGGCAGTTACAGCATTGACCCTGCCGTTTTTAAAGATAATGACGGACAGGTGTATATGTATTTTGGCGGTATTTGGGGCGGTCAGTTGCAGCGTTATAAAGGCAACGCGTATCAAGGCAAAACCGATAATCCGAAGAAAGGAGAAGTCGCCCGTTTGCCGCGCATTGCCAAAATGTCTGCTGATTTAAAAAGTTTTGCCGAAGAACCCAAAGAGGTTAAAATATTGGACGAAAAAGGTAAGCTTTTCATGGAAGACAATAACGAAAAACGTTTTTTTGAAGCGTCTTGGGTGCATAAATAAGATCG
>JAYTUR010000916.1:0-3627 GCA_043744475.1 Saprospiraceae bacterium
GCCATATTTTAAAATTCCTTTTTTTGATTTAAACGAAACACAAAGAAAAGAAATTTTCAGTCGTTCTCTTTTTCGCTAAAAGGTAAATCATACTGAGGGGGTAGTTTTTTGTCCCAAAACCCAACTTTTCAAGAGAAGCAACGTACTTTTGCAGACCAATTTTTATCAAAAACAATAGAATGAATAGTCCAATGCCTATGCACTCTTTCACTTAATCACTCTTTATATTTATGAATATTCTTATCATCGGCGGCGGCAATATGGGTTTGACCTACGCCCAAGCCTTTCTCCGTTCTCACGTAACATCTCGCGAACAATTGATGATTTTAGAGCATCTGGCAGATAAAGCAGAAGATTTGCGCCGCTTGAATCTAGGCATAGTTTATCTTGATGCCAAAGATTGTATTGCTAAGGCGGATGTGATCATTTTAGCCGTTAAACCGCAGGATTCTGCGGCTCTTTTTGCCAAATTGAAAGAAGCCACCACGCCTGACCAAGTATTTTTGACCATCATGGCAGGTGTCAAAATCAAAAATATTCAAGAGGCTTTGGGTATCAAAAAGGTCATTCGCGCGATGCCGAATTTACCCGCACAAATTGGTCAAGGCATGACGGCTTTTACCTCAACTGACGAAGTAACGCGCCTTGAATTGGTCATGGTTCAAAACCTTTTAGCCACAACTGGTAAGACGGTTTATGTCGAAAAAGAAGACATGATTGATGCCACAACAGCGATTTCAGGTTCTGGACCGGCTTATGTCTATTATTTCATGGATGCTATGATGCAAGCCGCGCGGCAAATGGGCTTTTCGGAATCTGAAGCGGAATTGCTTGTGGTTCAAACCTTTACAGGGGCGGTTGACCTTTATAACAAATCTAATTTGTCTTGCGCAGATTGGATTTTGCGCGTTTCGTCACGTGGTGGCACGACCGAAGCGGCGATTAACTCGTTCAAAAACAATACGTTGCATCAAGATATTATTGATGGGGCTGTTGCTGCTTACAATCGGGCTGTTGAGTTGGGTAAGTAACCCCTCAGTATTTTGTCGTTTTGGCACGAAATTCGAGTCTATCAGGTTCAACCGCAATAACTAACGGTTGAACCTTTTTTTCATCTTTACCCATGTCCATTTATTAAAAATTAGAAACCAAGAATGAACTTATCATTTACCAAATCCCTGTATTTTCTCCTTGTTTTTGCTTCATCAGTCCCTGTTTTTGCTCAAAAAGCATCGTTTTTCCTAACTCCGAAAGGTCAAAAAGGCGAATCACGCCGTTTTGAATTGACCAAAGGCAAACAGATTTTTAGAGGCGATAAAGAATCCATCGAAAACGAAAGCCGCCAAATTGTCACCATGACGGTTGTGGAAACAACGCTAAAAGGCTCAATTATGTCAGCCCGTTATGAAAATACTTTTGGTAGTCCTGAACCCATTTATGTGCGTTATGCCATTGGACAAAATGGTGATTTTCAAGGTATTATCAATATACGTGAAGTCCAACAATCTTTTTATCGCATCTTCGATAACCTAACGGCTGTTGCAGCAGCAAACCCCTCTGTATCAAAATCGGTTGGCGAAATGCGGCAGTTTATGACTTCTGAAAGTTACTTGACAAATATTGTTTTCCAAGAAATTGTCCTCATTCATCAGTTTTATAGTAATGCTTTTACGGTGGACAGCCTTGAAAATTACGAAACAGAATTGCCTAATTTGTTCAATCCAAAAGGCACACCTATCCGCGCTCATGCGACTCTTTTAGCAAAGCAAGAAGGCGTTTATGCTTACATTCGACACACGGTTGAACCTGATTTAACAGTCATAAAACAACAAGCCAATCACTATATAAATGCAATAAATGGCTCGAGTTCTTCAAAATTATCGGTGAATACAACAGCTATTTTACCCATACATGAAGCTGTTTCAAATGATGCTTTATTCGATGAGGATTTTTGTTCTTTTGACTTAAAAACGGGTTGGATTACCGCTTTTCAACGCAAACGGACGATTTTGGAAGGCGATGTTAAGACAGTGGAGTTTATGTTTTTGAAGGAAAAATAATTTGCAATAACTGAAAAAAGCCGTGTATGAATCTAGCATACCCGGCTTTTTTCAGTTAAGCATTATAATTGAGTTTGTAGCCCTTCACTTTCAATCAGTGATTCTAAAAGTTTATCCGCAGAGAAAAATACTTCTGCCTGTTTTTTCAAAGCAATACAAGTCGAAAGTTGAATACTATCCAAAGTTCTCAAACCCACAATCCCATATTTCGTTGCCAAATTCCGTGCTTGTTCCAAAATTAAACTATCTGTGGCAACAAAGTTATATTTCTCTAAATCGCTTTCAAACAGTTCCAACGTAGTCCATGCTTGTAACTCCGTAATTTCTTTCGTTCTCACCTTCTTCCAAATCGTTGATGTGAACTCCACCTTTGAAATTTCTGAAAGGTAAACATGCGTAATTCTGTTAAGTGTAAAAACAGTTTCAAGCTCTGCAGTTCCTATCTCTTCATGATAAAGTTTGAAAAGCGAAGATGTATCTAAAAATATTTTCATGATTCAGCTCGTCTTTCTTCAACAACAGCATCGCTAAAAGAACCTTTGAAGTTTTCAAGGTTTTTTTTACTTTTTGCAAATGAAAAGTCTGCCAAAGAAATGCTCTTTTCAGACTCACTTTGAATCTCTTCGATAAATGTTACGATAACTTTCACAGGATTTTCAGTCAAATAATCCTTGTCAAATGTTACATAACCATCTTGATATGTCCCAACGAGTGATAGCATGTTGATTTTTATTTTCTACTCAAAGATAAATGAAATTGTTAAAAGTCTCTTATTTAAAACAAACTTTCAATAATTTTATCAGCTGTCATACCTTCCGCTTCCGCTTTATAATTCGGCACGATACGGTGACGCAACACATATTTTGCAATTGCTTGAAGGTCTTCAATATCAGGTGAATATTTGCCCTTAATTGCTGCATGACATTTTGCACCCAAAACCAAATATTGCGAAGCCCGCGGGCCCGCACCCCATGAGATATAATTATTGACAATCGTAGTCGCTTTCGGCGTATTCGGACGCGTCTTTGATGTCAAACTAACTGCATATTCCAATACATTGTCTGCAATCGGGATTTTACGCACAAGTTGTTGGAATTCAAGGATTTGCTCACTTGTAACAATATGATTTAGTTCAATCACTTTATTAGACGTCGTGGCTTTTACCACCGCTATTTCCTCATCATAACTCGGATAATCCAAAGGAATATTGAACATAAAACGGTCTAATTGTGCCTCTGGCAATGGATAAGTGCCTTCTTGTTCAATCGGATTTTGTGTTGCTAAAACGAAAAACGGTGAAGGCAAAATATGACGGTCACCTGCCACCGTCACACTGCGTTCCTGCATGGCTTCGAGCAATGCGGCTTGTGTTTTAGGCGGTGTCCTGTTGATTTCGTCTGCCAAAACGATATTGGCAAACAAAGGACCGCGATTGAATTTGAAATGACGGTCTTCCCCTAAAATTTCAGAACCTGTAATATCTGAAGGCATCAAGTCGGGTGTGAACTGAATCCTTTTGAAATCCAAATCCAATACCTCCGAAATGGTCGAAACCAACAAGGTTTTC
>JAYTUR010000917.1:0-3627 GCA_043744475.1 Saprospiraceae bacterium
CCTCATGCCTGTATTGGTGTGGATGTGATTGTCGGCTTTCCGGGCGAAACGGACGAGGATTTCTTAGAAACCTACTATTTTATCAACAGCCTCGACATCAGTTATTTGCACGTTTTCACTTATTCAGAACGTCCAAATACACCTGCCAATGATATGGAAAATCCGGTGCCGATGCAGAAAAGGCGTGAGCGCAACGAAATGCTTCGGATTTTATCAGAAAAAAAACGACGTGCTTTTTACCAACAGTTTTTAGGGCAAACAAGAGAAGTTTTGTTTGAAAAACATAAAAACAGTGATTTTTTAACCGGTTTTACGGATAATTACATCAAAATTGAGTTGCCAAAGGGTGAAAATACTGAGGGGGGGATCAATGAGTTATCATCAGTTGAATTGATTGATTTTAATACAGATGGTGATGTTGTTGCCAGTATAGCGGCATCCGTTTTTGCATAAAGGACTTAGCTGACAGAATTACACAAATATGAATCCTACTACTTCGTTTAATTCGTGCAATTCGTGTTAGTATAAAATAGATTTTACAACATACAACACTAATAATTTCTAAAAACGGTTCTGCTTCGGTGGAATCGTTTTATTTTTGGCAAATAATATAGACATATTTAAAAAATAGCATACAATTATGTATCCAAATCTTTCTTACATCTTTCACGACCTATTCGGCACCAATTATGACAATTGGGCGCGTTATATTCAGACCTTCGGTTTGTTTCTTGCTCTTGCTTTCTTGACTGCTGCCTACGCTTTGTATTTAGAATTGAAACGCAAAGCCGATTTAGGGCTTTTGCAAGCCCAACCTGTCAAAGACGAAAAAGGCAATATGAAAATGGCTTATCCGCACGAACGGGTCGGCGACATCACGATGGTTGCAGCTATTTCAGGCTTATTGGGCGCAAAGATTTTTGCCATTTTAGAAAGTGTTGAGAATATAAAAGCCTTTTTTAGCGACCCGATTCACACTTTTTTTAGCGGTTCAGGCATTGCGATGTATGGCGGACTCATCGGCGGTTTTATTGGCGTGTATTGGTTCGTAAAGAAAAAACTCAAAATGAACCCTATTTACATGATGGATGCCGTCGCGCCTTCCCTCATGTTCGCTTATGGTGTCGGACGCATCGGCTGCCAAATGGCGGGAGATGGTGATTGGGGCATCGAAGCCGCAGCGAAACCAGCGGGTTGGTTTTTACCCGATTGGATGTGGTCATTTGATTACCCGCGCAACGTTGTAGATTCAGGCATTCCGATTGAAGGTCTGAACGCTTTACACAATCATCACTTACCGATACCTGTTTATCCAACACCTTTTTATGAAATTATTATGGCTTTGAGCATCGGGTTTTTCCTTTGGGCAATCCGTAAACGCATCACAACACACGGCGTTTTATTCATGATTTACTTGATTTTGAATGGCATTGAGCGTTTTTTTATAGAAAAAATACGGGTTAATGATAAATTGATTGACACACCCAATTTCAAAATGACACAAGCCGAGTTGATTGCCGTCATGCTATTTGTCATCGGGATTGTGGGCAGTTATATTTTGATTCAAAGAGACAAACGAAAGACCTAAAACCATGCACGATTCATACAGACATAAAGGTTTGCGCCGACAACTCATCGAGGAGTTGCGGGCAAAAGGCATTGACGATGAACGTGTTTTGGCGGCAATGATGACGCTGCCACGCCATTTTTTCCTTGAAAAAGCCTTTGAAGAATGGGCTTATACCGACAAAGCCTTTCCGATTGGCAACGAACAAACCATCAGTCAGCCGTTCACCGTTGCTTATATGACACGGCTTTTAGAGGTTCAAAAAAGGCAAAAAGTGCTTGAAATTGGCACAGGTTCGGGCTATCAAGCGGCTATTTTGTCCCTTTTAGAAGCACGGGTTTATACGGTTGAACGACAAGAAGAATTGTTTTTACAAACCAAAACATTTTTAAAAACGCTCGGGTTGACCCATATCCGTTGTTTTTTTCGTGATGGCTCGGTTGGCTTACCCGAATTTGAGCCTTATGACCGCATCATCGTCACCGCAGCAGCCTCCTCAGTACCAGAGGCTTTAAAAGCGCAATTGACGATTAGTGGCATCATGGTCATTCCTGTTGGTGGCGAAGAAGGGCAACGGATGTATAGGATTACGCGGCTGTCTGAAACAGATTACGAAGAGCAGGCTTTTGAAAAATTTCGTTTTGTCCCTTTTCTTAAAGGTGTTAACAAAAAAGCACCTTAATCTTGAGTGAATAGTCAATAACCAAGCATATTTCAGTTTAATAGACAAATACTAAAAACATCGAAGTACTGAAGGGGTAAAACTTCGTAGCAACACATCGCTATGAGGTTTTTCTTTTTGAAAATAGGTATCGTGAAGATAAAACCTTAAAAATCTGTTTAAAAAAGTGATTTTTACTGAGGGGTGCTTATTTTTACTAAAAATTTAAAAACATTATACATGAAAAAGAATCTTTTCACACTGTTCCTATCTTTCTTTTTTGTTTTTGCGCACGCGCAAGAAGAGCCCAACAAAGTAATGGGTTGGTTGATGTTCAACGAAAACGATGAAGTAAAAGAAGCTTTTGTCCTTGTCAGTGATGCTAATTTGAGGGATAAACCTTCTACTAAAGCAACCACTATCGCACAATTGCCCATTGCCACCAAAGTTCAAATTTTGCAAAGAACAACCGATTCTTTGACGATGAATGGTTTCCGCGCACCATGGTTTCGCATTTCTGCAAATGGCAAAACGGGTTATTTATGGAGTGGCATCTTGACCGCCGTAGCGATGACGACACAGGAAAAAGACCCGACAGGCGACATTACTTTCTTCGCGGGCATATCTGCTTACAACGAAAAAGAGTACAAGGTGACCATTCAAGTCCGTGCTGCTAAAAATGGTAAAGAAATCGCCAAAACCGAATTTCAAACCGTTGGTGACTTAGGTTATGAGTTAGGTTTGACCTTAAAAAGTGGCAATTTTGATAAGGTAAAACAAGTGTTATCAATCGAAATGCTTTTTGGGGCTTGTGATTATGCGCAAGGCGACTATTTGGTGTTTTTTACTGAGGGGGGTAAATTGGTGCGTCAATTGGAAATGGTTAGTGCATCAGGAGCAGGTACGGGTTATAATTCTCAAAACTATATTTTACCTTATGATAAAGGCGGCATTGCAGGACACGTTTTAGTAATTGAAGATTCAGCCGAAGATGAAGAAGTGATGAAAAACGGTATTCCTGAATACAAAATCAAGAATCAGAAGTATAAAATAACGCTGCACAAATGGACGGGTGCGAAATTAGAAAAAGTGTTTTCACGGTAACTAAATGTTTTTCATAAAAATTTCATTATCAATAAGTTATGTTTTTTATTTAATAACTTTTTTTCATCTAAAATCAAACTACACATGAAAAATCTCTTTTTCATTGCTGCTACAACATTGCTTTTTAGTCAGCAATCCTTTTCACAAAACCGTTTCACGCCTGAAAAATTGGAAGCCCTGAAAAAGGAAGTTATTGTCGAAGTTGAAAAACGGCATGACCAAACGGCTCAAATGAATGACATGATTTTCAGCTTCGCTGAACTCGGTTTTCAAGAATGGGAAACATCTAAATATT
>JAYTUR010000918.1:0-3626 GCA_043744475.1 Saprospiraceae bacterium
AATCTCAAAAAATAACGTCAGTCCTATAGATTTCTTTTCTGTACGCCTTTCGAGCAAAGCGAGAAACAGGGTGTTCTAATACCTGTTTATTTAGGCATAAGTACTTAACAAGGTTGAATCATAAAATATCAAGCCCATTTGTCTTAAAAGTACTATTTTTTGAATAAAAATTCTTTAGTTTGCCACTTTCTTTCCAAATCATAAAAAATAATTTTTCAATGAAAAAACGCTTATTATTCTTATTTCTATCGTTTATGACCATTTTAAACGCACAAAACAATCTTATTCAATTGATTCCACAACCTGTTGACATCAAACAATCTGCGGGTGCTTATTTTTTAACTAACGCTACAACTATCAGCTACAATCAAGCAGAATGTCGAACAGTTGCTGATATGCTGACGCAAAGGTTGAATACGCCGACAGGTTTTTCGCTCAAAGCGCAACAAGGCAAAACGGGCATTATTCAACTTAATCTCAATGCTTCGCCCAATGCAGAACTCGGCAAAGAAGGCTACACACTTGAAGCCACGCCCAAAGGTGTTGTCATTTCGGCGAACCAAACGGCAGGTTTGTTTTATGGCATGCAATCGCTGATTCAGTTGTTGCCAAAGGAAATTGAAAGTAAAACGGCGACAAAAGCGACTTGGAGTATCCCCTCAGTAAAAATAACAGATTATCCACGTTTTGGGTGGCGCGGCATTATGTTAGATGTCAGCCGCAATTTTTTTACAAAAGAAGAGGTCAAAACCTATATTGACCAAATTGCCAAACTCAAATATAATACGCTGCATTGGCACTTAACGGATGACGAAGGCTGGCGCATCGAAATCAAATCGTTGCCTAAACTCACTTCCGTCGGTGCTTGGCGCGTGCCTCGTTCAGGGCATTTTGGCGATAGGGAACCACCTAAAAAGGGAGAAGCTGCAACTGAAGGAGGATTTTATACTCAAGAAGATATCAAAGAAGTCATAAAATACGCTCAAGAGCGCAATGTTTCCATTTTGCCTGAAATTGATGTGCCTGGTCACAGTATGTCAGCGATTGCTTCTTATCCTGAATTGAGTTGCAAAAAGGATCCAAACACTATGGTCGGTAATGGTCATAAATTTTCAGAATGGTATGGCAACGGCACATTTAAAATGTTGACAGAGAACGCTTTAAATCCATCTGATGAAAAAGTATATGACTTTTTAGATAAGGTTTTTACGGAAGTTGCGGCTTTGTTCCCGCATCCATACATTCATGTTGGCGGCGATGAATGTTACAAAGGTTATTGGGCGCAAGATGAAGGTTGTCAAGCCCTCATGAAAAAACTCAATATCCGTCACGTCGAAGACTTACAAGGATACTTCATGGGTCGGGTTGAGAAAATACTACAAGCAAAAGGTAAAAAACTCATTGGTTGGGATGAAATCTTAGAAGGTGGCATATCGCCAACGGCTGCGGTGATGAGTTGGCGCGGTGTCAAAGGTGGGATTGAAGCCGCAAAAGACGGTCATAATGTGGTTATGACACCGACAACTTTTGCTTATTTGGACTATAATCAAGGCGAAATGACAGTTGACCCGCCTATATATGCAGGTTTACGGGTCAGTAAAAGTTATAGTTTTGAACCTGTTCCTGAAGGCGTTGATGCCAAATATATTTTAGGTGGACAAGGCAATTTGTGGTCAGAACAATTGCCGACGTTCAGTTATGCGGAATACATGACTTATCCGCGTGCATGGGCTTTGTCGGAGGTGTATTGGTCGCCAAAAGCTGCTAAAAATTGGGACGATTTCGCCAAACGCATGGAAACGCATTTTGACCGTTCGGACATTGCGGGGATCAATTACAGCCGTGCCGTTTATGATGCCATTGTCAAAACAAGCCTGAAAACAGGTAAATTGACGGTGACATTGGATACTGAAATAAAAGGCATGGACATTTATTATACCACTGATGATGCTATGCCTAATAAATTCAGCACGAAATACATTCAGCCTGTTCAATTGCCTGATGGCCTTATTACGTTACGTGTGCAAAGTTATCGCAATGGTCAACCGATTGGGCATTTGATTACTTTGAAACGGGCTGATTTGGAGAAGCGGGCAGAAAGATAAAAGAATTAATATTGAACAAAAATTTTATATGCCCTTAAGTTCCTTACATTCCTTATACAGTTGGAGAAGAAGAATATTTTTTTTAAACTGTATAAGGAATGTAAGGAATTTAAGGGCATATAAGATTTTTGTTTGTTTTTAGGTGTTTTTTTGAAATTAAAACTATTAAAATTATTTTAACGCCAATTATAATTTTTATCAGGGCTTCGATACTGAGGGGTGGTAAAAACCTTGAAAACATCAAGGTTTTCTTTTTATATTTGTCTTCATTTCATCAATAAAAATCTAAAAATCATGGTTAACAGACGTGACTGGTTACGCAACAGTGCCGCTTTGCTCGGTTCAATGATGCTACCTATTTCCAATATGGAGGGCATGGATTTTGCCGTTCCAATGTTGACAGGTGATAAAGCACCTATCAAAGTCAATCAAAATGAAAATGCTTATGGGCCTTCCCCGATGGCTATTAAGGCAATGACGGAGCAGATAACCAAGGGAAATCGCTATGCTTTGCCTTTGATAACAGAGTTTAAAGCAGCTTTGGCTAAAATGCACAATGTCAAAGACACGCAGATTTTGATTGGTAGTGGTTCGTCAGAGATATTGGCGTTGTCCACATTTCTCGCGGCTGAACGTGGCAAAGGCAATTTGATAGCCGCTGACCCGACATTTAGGATTTGGTTGAAACCAGCTGAAAGGGTAGGTCTTGATGTGAAATGGATTCCGTTGGATAAAAAAATGGGTCACGACCTCACTCAAATGAGCGATGCCGTGAATGACAAAACACGCTTTATATATGTATGCAACCCTAATAATCCAACAGGAACGGTGTTAAATGACGCGGATTTGCGTGGTTTTATCAAAAAACATGCGCCAGCAAATTATATGGTCATTGACGAAGCCTATACGGAGTATGCCGATGCGCCCTCAGTAACGGACATGGTTTCGATGTATCCTAATCTGATTATTGCAAAGACTTTTTCAAAAATATACGGCATGGCAGGTTTGCGGATTGGCTATGCGATTGCTCAAGAAGAAACCATTACAAATATGGGTAAATATCAAGCATGGGCGAATGCGGGTGTGAGCAATGTCTCTATCGCCGCCGCTTTTGCTGCTTTGTCTGATCAAGCGCATTGTGAAAAATCGAAGTTGGAAACGGCAAAAGTTAGAGCTTTTACTGAGGGGGTGCTTAAAGAGAAAAGCTATGACTTTGTACCTTCAAAAACCAATTTTATGTTTTTCAATGTCCATCATCTTAAATTAGATTTTGCCGCAGAAATGGCTAAAAATGGTGTTTTGCTCCGCAATTGGGAAGCCGCAGGTCAAAAATATGCGCGGGTGAGTTTAGGAACGATGGAAGAAATGCAAGGCTTTGCTGAAGTTTTGCGAAAAATAGCGTGATTAAATATGCAACACAAATGAATTTAGTTTGTCTTGTCATTATATGATTATAAAAGTAAAATGATAGTTTTTTTTGAATGCTGATTGGAATCATTTGCTCTGTCATTGCGAGGAACG
>JAYTUR010000919.1:0-3621 GCA_043744475.1 Saprospiraceae bacterium
CAAGAGGTTTTGGGCGGCATCAGAGCCAATAATTTTTCAGCTCGTTACACGTCCAATTTTAAGGCAAATACTGAGGGGGCTATAACTTTTGAAGTAGAGGGCGATGATGGCTACAAATTTTATATCAACGGAAAAGAAATTTTATCTGCTTGGGTACGCAATCGTTGGGGCGCAAGGCAATACCAATTGATGACTAAAAAAGACAGCACCTATAAAATCGTTTTGGAATATTGGCAGGGCGAAGGCAAAGCAGAAGTGCATTTGCGGGCAGGTCATTTTGAAAAGTCAGATACAAAAGCCCTTGTCAATCGCATAAAAGATGCCGATGCCATTGTATTTGTTGGCGGTATCAGTCCACAGTTGGAAGACGAAGAAATGAAAGTGGATTTTGAAGGTTTTAATGGTGGCGACCGTACATCTATTCAATTGCCGAAAGTGCAAACCGAGTTTATTAAAATGCTCAAAACCACAGGCAAACCCGTCGTTTTTGTGATGATGACGGGCAGTGCCATCGCTATTCCAAATGAAAATGCCGAAGTTCCCGCTATTTTAAACGCTTGGTACGGCGGTCAAAGTGCAGGAACAGCTATTGCAGACGTATTGTTTGGCGACTACAATCCTGCGGGACGTTTACCCATCACGTTTTATAAAAGTGATAGCGATTTGGCAGGTTTTAAAGATTATGACATGAGCAACCGCACCTATCGTTATTTCAAAGGCGAGCCGTTGTATCCGTTTGGTTTTGGATTGAGTTATACCACTTTTAAGTATGATAATATTAAAATGCCAACTAAACAGGCTATTGGTAAAACCATAACCGTTTCAGCAAAAGTGACCAATACAGGTAAAAAAGACGGTGACGAAGTCGTGCAAGTATATGTTTCATACCCCCTCAGTAATGCGGTTAAAAAAGCCCCAATTCGTGCCTTAAAAGGGTTTCAACGCATCAAATTGAAAGCGGGTGAAACGAAAATGGTCACTTTTCAATTGACAAATGAGCAATTTTCATTGGTTGATGAAAATGGAAAATCGTACCAACCGAAAGGAAAAGTCACTATCAGTATCGGCGGCGGACAACCGAATGTAAAAAACAGCACTACAAGCAATGTGGTGAGTCAATTGGTTACTGTGTATTGAGTGAAAAGGCTTATTGAGAGCTTATAAAGGACTTAAAAATGAAAAAAACTATCATCCTTGTTGTGGCAATTGCCGCAGCATTTTACCATAATGCGTTATTTGCACAAGCTAAAAACCCGATAATGTGCGCTGATGTACCTGATATGTCCATAGTTCATGTAGGTGACACGTATTACATGAGCAGTACGACGATGCACATGAGTCCGGGCGTACCGATTATGAAATCGAAAGACCTCGTTAATTGGAAACTTATCGGTTATGCTTATGATACGTTGGCAAATATTGATGAATTGAACCTTGAAAATGGTAAAAGCACCTATGGCAGAGGCTCATGGGCGAGCAGTATGCGCTATCATAACGGCACTTATTACGTGACGACTTTTGCTCAAACGACGGGCAGAACACACATTTATTCGACTGAAAATGTAGAAAAAGGACCTTGGAAAGCAATGTCATTTTCACCGAGTTTTCATGACCATTCTTTGTTTTTTGATGATGATGGACGTGTGTATATGATTTATGGCGCAGGCAGAGTTAAATTAGTAGAACTGAACGCTGATGTTTCAGGCGTAAAACCCAACACAACGGAACAAGTTATTATTGAAAATGCGAGTGCCCCTGCTGGTGAAAATATTATGCTAAAAGCCGAAGGTTCTCAATTATTTAAAATTAAGGGTAAATACTATCTTTTTAACATCACTTGGCCCAAAGGGGGTATGCGCACTGTGGTGGTTCATAGGGCGGATAAAATTACGGGACCTTATGAAGGTAAATTGGCTTTACAAGATTTGGGTGTGGCACAAGGTGGATTGATTGATGCGCCCGACGGTACTTGGTATGCTTACTTATTCCGTGATTATGGTTCAGTGGGTCGTATTCCTTATTTAGTTCCTGTAAAATGGTTAGATGGCTGGCCTCAATTAGGCAATGATGGAAAAGTACCAGAAACCTTGAATCTGCCTGCAAGTAAAGGTCTGATACCTAATATAGTTTCATCAGATGAATTTAATCGGCGTAAACGAGACCCTGCTTTACCGTTGATTTGGCAGTGGAATCATAATCCCGATAACAAACTTTGGTCAGTGACCCAACGAAAAGGTTTTCTTCGGCTTACAACGGGGCGGATTGACACCTCATTTTTACTCGCCAAAAACACACTTACCCAACGTACAATCGGACCTGAATGTACAGGTTCTACTTTGATGGATGTCTCAAACATGAAAGAAGGCGATTTCACGGGTCTTTGTATGTTACAGAAAAAGTATGGAATGGTGGGCATTAAGTATAAAAATGGGATTAAATCAATCGTGACGGTGAATGCTGAAACAGGGATGGAGATTGAATCACAAGGCGTACCACTTACACAGAAAATGGTTTATCTGAAAATAGAGTGTGATTTTAAAGACAAAATTGATATAGCGCAATTTTTTTACAGTCTTGATGGTGTATCGTGGTTCCCTATCGGCACACAGTTAAAAATGGCTTATACACTTCCGCATTTTATGGGTTACAGGTTTGGTTTATTTAATTATGCTACTAAAAATGCAGGCGGATATGCGGATTTCGATTATTTCCATATTGAAGATAAGAGGTCGGATAAGAAATGAAAAGAAATTCTCGTAAATTTGAAAATCAAACGACGCAACTTCAAAAGTTGGGTGCGTTTGGAGTATTATCATCGTGTGACTAAATATCATCAAACAATGATTGAGAAAGTACGAAATTAAATGAGGTTAAAGCGCAAATAAAAAGCTTAAAAGCCCAATTAGAACATTAATGAGAAAAGAAGTAAATAAGAGCGACCACACATGAGCAATCACAAGCTAACTCTCTTTAAAGTATTCCAACAATATAGTTTCATATTAAAACGTGGAGGAAAAAATGGACAGCAAAAAACGATAATTCGACTTAGTGAGTATAATGTTATAATTATTTAAAAAAAAGTTTAGTGAAATTATTAGAAAAACAACAACAAAACAACTATAACTATTTCACTATTTAGGTTATAGTAATATCTAGATTATTGCTGCGCATTATCACTATCTATCTTACGCTTTCGCCCCCAAGTCTTGATGAGTAGCTTATCTTGTTGATGCATTTTAAAGGGCGTTAACATGTGATTACTCATGTGTGGTGGCTCTTTATTGTAAATATTCACGGCTTCTTTCATCAATGCTCTGGCTTGTTTTGCATCTTTAATTTTCTTAGTGACACCATCAAAACCAAATTCTTCCTTAATAATCCGATTAATACGTTTTCCATTTATTGCTTTTCTTCTCCTTTAGCATCGCTGATTGTTTTTCGTCCAACTCTTTTCATCCATCTAAGGTAATATCTGTGTTTGCCATTTATTCACTTTTGCTACTAAACTTTTTTCAGGGTAATACAATGTATAGTCCTAAAAAGAGTTGACCGTTTTTGAAAAAAAGTATTTTTATTTTTGTGGTTGCTCAAATTTAGAGTTTATACATTTTTCTTTTCACT
>JAYTUR010000920.1:0-14284 GCA_043744475.1 Saprospiraceae bacterium
CGAAATTGGCATTGACTTGTATTGGGATAAAACGTTTTTTGAACAACAAAAAACGGCTTTTATTCGCCAAATGCACTGGGCGCAAGACTTGGGTATTCCGATTGTCATTCACAGCCGTGAGGCGACTGATGTTATTATAGATATTTTGACAGAAAATGACTTTTATACTGAGGGGGGCATTTTGCATTGTTTTACGGGCAATGTGGAACAAGCAAAAACGCTGATTGATTTGGGTTTTTATCTCGGCATTGGTGGCGTTTCGACCTACAAAAATGGTGGTTTAGAGCCTGTTATCAAGGAAATTTCGCTTGAATACTTGGTTTTGGAGACCGATGCACCTTATCTCGCACCTGTTCCGCATCGAGGCAAGCGCAACGAATCGAGTTACGTTAAATACGTTGCTCAAAAGATTTCAGAGGTAAAAATCATGGACATCAAAGAAGTGGCACGGGTGACAACAGCGAATGCAGAAAAGATTTTTTCTAAAATGGGTCAGTTTGTGGCGCAAGTTTAAGGTTTGAATTAAACACGTAGAAACAATAGACACATAGTTTTAAGAAAAAAACAAAGAAAAAGCTATGTGCCTATTGTCTCTATGTGTTTAAAAAATCAAAAAAAAGACTATTTTTGCGCCCTCAACAAGGAGAATTGTCCGAGTGGTTTAAGGAGCACGCCTGGAAAGTGTGTATACCTCAAAAGGGTATCAAGAGTTCGAATCTCTTATTCTCCGCAGATTTTAAAGCCTTTTGCAGTTTGCAAAGGGCTTTTTTTTTATTCTATATCCGAATCCTCAAAGTGCTATTTGTAATTTTGTATCTTGCCAGACTTTTTAGCTGTCAATAAACCCATTTATACATGCTCAAAAATCTTTACCTGACGCGCCGCTTTTTCACTGCCTTTGGTGTGGTGATTTTGTTATTCATTCTGAGTTATTCATTTGGATGGCTGATGCCTTTTGGACAGACGGCTTTTGTGGTCGTTTGCGGCGTTGTTTTAGCAGATTATGGCTTACTTTTCAACAAAAACACGCAATTAAGTGCCACTCGACGAACGCCTAAACTGTTGTCTTTGGGCGATGCCAACCGCATTACGCTTGATATTTCTAACCGTTCTAACCAGCGTTTGAATGTGAGCTTGGTAGATGAAATTCCTTTTCAATTTCAAAAAAGAGACTTTGAGATGCGACTCGTTTTGGCGGCAAATGAAGCACGTAGAACGGATTATGAATTGACACCAACAGAAAGGGGCGAATATCATTTTGGCAAAATAAACTTGTTTGCCGAATCTTTTTTAGGTTTGGTTCAACGCCGTTTTCAATCTGATGTGGAAAAAATGGTGCCCGTGTACCCCTCAGTAATCCAGATGAAAAACTTTGAATTGATGGCACTGCGACAAATTGCGCATCAATCGGGTATCAAAAAAATAAGGCGCTTGGGACATTCCTATGAGTTTGAACAAATTAAAAACTATGTGCCAGGAGACGATTTTAGAGCTATCAATTGGAAAGCATCGGGTCGTCGTAATGGCTTGATGGTCAACCAATATGAAGACGAAAAAGCACAGCAAGTGTATTGTGTTATTGACAAAAGCCGCGTCATGCGTATGCCTTTTGGCGGCTTGACCTTGATGGATCACAGCATCAACGCAGCTTTGGTAATGTCCAATATTATTTTGCAAAAAAAGGACAAGGCAGGTTTATTGACGTTCAGTGATAAACTGGGTTCTACGTTGGCAGCCGATAATTCACCCAATCAATTGGGTCGGATATTGCATGAATTGTATCGAGAAAAAGAAGGAAAAGGTGAAGCAAGTTATGAATTGCTTTACTATGCAGTGCGCCGTTTGGTGCGTGGAAGGAGTTTGTTGTTGCTTTTTACCAATTTTGAAAGCCAATTTGCCCTTGAAAGGGTGTTGCCGACATTGCGAAAGATAAATAATATGCACGTTTTAGTTGTCGTATTTTTTATCAATACTGAAATTGAGGAATTTGCTAAACAAAATGTGCAGACAACTGAGGACATTTATCATCAAACCATTGCTCAAAAATTTAGAGATGAAAAAACGCAAATGATGCAGAAATTAAGGCAATATGGCATCCAAACAATACTCACTCGTCCTGAGGATTTAAATATCAATACTATTAACAAATATTTGGAACTGAAATCAAGGGGGCTGATATGACCCCCCTCAGTAATTTGAGTATTAATTGAATGTCGGACAACTAACACTTCTGCGTTGATAACGTGTTCTACGTGTACCCGCTCTGTCATTCCCTAATGAAAAAGACTTAGAAAAAGTGATGCCTCCGAGGAAATAGAAGTCTGTTGATTTAGGATTAACAGATGCACTAAAACCATCAATATAATCCGTAAAAGTTTTGCGCAAACCCAATTCTGCACCTAATGCCGTGGTCTGATTGATGTACCAATGCAAGCCACCACCAAACGGAATCGATAATCCTATTTTAGGATACTTTTGATTTTGGTCATCAAGAATCATAGTGGCTGAGGCATTTGTACCGACTTCGTTAAAATCAGATTTTGGATTCATATAAGTCGCTGCCAAGCCTGCAAAAGTATAAAAATGAACATTGCCGAAACTAAATGGTCGCCATTCGGGTAACAAAGCTAATTCCGCAATCATGCCTTTAAAGCTGAAACCACGTGTTTCTAATATTTTCGACGTTGGATATTTTTTTTCACTTCCTGCAACACCACCTACTGCGACGAGTGCTCTAACAGCCCATTTGTCGCTAAAATGTTGCCGTCCATAAATGCCGACAGCGGGACGGGTTTGAGGTAGAAAATTTCTGGGAGAGACTTCAATATCACCTGTATAAATGGATGCACCAACTAATAAACCAATTTCTGTGTTTTGAGAAAAAAGCAAGGATTGTATTGAAATAAAAAAGAAAATGAGCCAATTTTTCATGCTACTGAGTTGTATTTTTTAGATTAGCAGTTGTATAGATTATATAAATCAAAACTATGAACGTTTAAAAAGTATTAAAATTGCGTTAAAAACCACCCCCTCAGTATCAAGACTCCTATTACCTCTTATTTGCTGCCCGTTCAACAAAACGAAGGTATTAGTCTTATTTTCATACGACTATCCTCGAGTATAATCTTTCGGCAAATGCTTTAAGAGACGTTTGCGAAACTTCAAATAATGAACCGTTACGGTGTGACGAGGTGTGTTAATTTGCTTGAAATCGGGGTGTTTAATTTCACGTTCAATAAGCAAACGTAAGTTTTTGGGCCGCTTCCAAGTACCTGCCAACTCTCTTGCCATAATTTTTGATTGTAATTCAGAACCAGGCCAGATGCAGCCTAATGGTTGAAAAAGCCCTATAAAATAGAGGTTTTCTATTGTTGGATGCATCATTTTGAGCCAAAGCGGCACTTCTCCTTCTGAATAATTGATAAGATTTTTATCAAAAAAAGGATGTGTAATCTGATATCCCGTACATGCCACGATGCTGTCATATTCCCCATAAGTGCCGTCTTTGAAATGCACCTTTGTCCCTTCTAGCCGTTCAACATCGGGTCGAGGTTTGATTTTACCATGTCGAATGGTATAAAAAAGGTCATCATTTATCGTTGGATGATGCGAGCCAAAAGGCGTTGTCGGGTTAGGTAAACCATGCTGCTTATTCGAGCCATTGCGGAGACGTAACATAAGCTCGATGCTTTTTGCCCAAATCCATTGAGGCAACTTATCCATCGCGCTGCCAATTGTATCAGAAGGTTTACCCATCATAAATTTGGGTGCAATCCAATAGCCGCGTCGCCACGAAATATCCACACTGGCTGCCACACGACTTGACTCCACTGCGACGTCACAAGCAGAATTGCCGCCACCAATAACTAAAACGCGCTTGTTTTTGAAGTGCGAAAAACGTTTAACAGCATGCGAGTGCATAAATTCGCCTTCAAAATGACCATCATACTGAGGGGTACGTGGCAACCAATGATGTCCGTTACAGACTGCCAAAGCGTCAAAAACACGGGTTGTATCCTTGCCCTCTTTTTCTGTCAAAACCGACCATTTTCCTTGTTCTGTTAATTCACATTTTTTCACAAGTGTTTGAAAATGAATGTATTGGTATAAATTAAAGTGCCGTGCATAAGACTGAAAATAATATGCCAAATGAATGTGACTTGGGTAATCGGGAAAGTCATCAGGCATGGGAAAATCGTCATATTGAGACATTGTTTTTGACGATATTATATGTGTCGTTTCAAAAACAGATGAATGCCCTTCTGTTTCCGAAAAGACCCAATTGCCTCCCACTTCTGAACTTCTATCAAAAATGGTTACTTGTAAACCTTCATCAAGTAAATTTTTGGCTGCCGTTATGCCCGATGGACCTGCACCTATGACACAAATATGTTTTTTCATTTAACTGTATTTTTAAAAACGATAGCATTTAACGTTTTTTCCGCCACCTTGACCGCCAAAGCCGCCATTAAGCCCAAATTTGCCTAAAGTAAACGCATTCATTTTTAAAGCTACGTATAAATCAGATCCACTTAGTTTTTTTTGTCCTAAAAAACTCAATAAATGGTCTGTGCCGATGGTTAAAAAAGCTAAACGGGCAGCCAATCCTAGCCTCACTTGACGATAATTCAAAATAACAACTGGTGCAGAGACATCCAACCACCGTGATTCGTAGCGAGGAGTCACGGCTAATAAATTATCTCTTGATATTGATAAATCTGATATATTAATTCGTTGAATTACCAGTCCATTGACATAAAAGTTTTCGGTCATCGCAATATCACCTTGTAAACTCAAGGCTGATGGTAACGCTAAACTAAAATGATGACTTTGTAAACTACCACTACTATCCACTCTACTTGACATTTGTTTGTTGAATCGGCGGATAGCGTCGCCAAAAGGCTCATTAGTATTGAGATTATGATAGTCTTTAATAGCAAACTCTACAGGTTCTGTGAGCGCTACTGCATGCACATCTGTAAAATAATTAAAATCAGCTTTTCCAATGTCTAAAAGTGATGCACCAACACGGAATAAATAGGGTCTGTTGTCAAAATCTCCTGTTCCCATTACGAACTGTGCACCCAAATCCAAACCAAACCCAAAACCATTATTATGCAATGGGTTTTGGAAATAATTTCTGGTATAACCGACACTTGCATTCAAAGCATCCACACGTACAGAATCTTTTGTCAAGCGAGTAACACCAGTTCCTTCAAGGTTTTTAAGGAAAAAGCCTTGATTTGAACGCAGTATTTTGGCATTAAAACCAAAGGAAAGGTCTCCATTACCCCCGCCAATTTGGTAGGCATAATTAAAGCCGTATTCTTGCCACGCCATGCCTGTAACCGTCAATTTCGGCACATCGTAACGGACATCCAATGGTACCTTTTGCTGGTAAGGATCAGCCACAATCGGTATTTGCTTTGTCGTTAATGCGCCGCGTTGTTCTACATAAATACCGAAAGAGTGACCACCTTCCAAATTCACTTGAAATGAAGGCAAACCAATAAAAAGAGATGACGAAATAAACTTCGCATGTGGCTGATTGAAAAAATCGAAGAATTGCGTTGGCTTTGAAGGCACAGTAATTTTCGTTTCGGGTGCGGGTCCTAAAGTTCGATTTTTCACGTTGCGTAAAAGGCTCGAAACACTCGCATTTCTGATAAATGCAAAATCATTGGCGAAAAAAAAGCCTGCCGAGGTAATATTGACATCCCAACGTAAGGGGTTATTAACGCCAGCAGTCGGGTTAAGTCTAACACCGCTGACTCCCGAATAGTTACCGAGCCGTAAACCCAGCTGTTCTTGTGAAAATAAATTGTTACATAAAAAAAAAGAAATTAATAACAGAAAAGTTTTTGTGTACTGTGACATAAGCTGTAAGTTTTGGTTGTGTTTATTAATTATTATCATCAAATCTCAAGGAAAATGATTAATTTTCATCGAAATGGCTACTAATCAAAAACTGTGCAAGAAATTCAAAACTTATCTATTCCGCTGCTTTTTTTCTCATTTCTGTTGCCAATTCATGTCCTAAATATTTTTCTATCAATTGATGAACCAGATAAATGATGGGTGTCATCAACAACGCAGCGCAAAATTTATAGATATAACCGCCTGTGCAAACCGTCAAAAGTTGCCGAACAGGCCACGGTTCTCCATTACCTTTGACGAGCATCGGATAAAAATAAAATGCAATAGAAGTAACCACAAATGTGTCTATCAATTGCGAAAAAAGTGTCGAGCCTGTTGCACGCAGCCACAACATACGCTCGCCTGTCCGCTTTTTTATTTGATGAAAAATAACAACATCAAGGATTTGGGAAAAAATAAAAGCCGATAACGACCCGATGATGATGCCCAAACCTTGCCCGAAAATGCCATTGAACGACGCATTCATGTCTGCCACGCCCCTACCCGTTTGACTGCCCGACCACCAGTCGGCTGGCACCAAGTGAATAGAGCAATACAACATAAAAAACGCATAAGCAATGAGCCCAGCACCCAACCATGACAGGAATTTGACCCCGCGCTGACCATAATATTCATTGATAATGTCGGTCATAACAAACACAACGGGCCAAAGCAACACACCTGCTGTGAGGTCAAAATTCCATTTGCCACCAAAAATCATCCAATTGACGGGCGTTCCGCCTAAGGTTCTTTCAAATGAAAAGATTTTGATGCCTATAAATTCAGCAACAAGGGCATTGGCAATAAAAAAGGCACTTAATACAAGAAAGAGCTTGACACCGCGATTGCGCAGAATATCTAAAACTTCTTTCAGAGTTGTTGAATTGGTCGGTTGACTCATCGTTTTTTTACGTTTTTTGTATGAAAAATTCAATAAAAATAGCTTAATTTCAGTCGTTTGTATCAACTTTTTAGGTAACAGTTTTATGCAAAAAGTGTTGAAAATAATGCTCAAACAGCTAAAAAACGGTTTTATACTGAGGGAGTCATTTGGATTTAAATAGCACAAATTGCCAGTTATTGGTCGCTTGAAAAGTCTTAATTTTCTCCAAACGGACGTCTTTTTCGACTTTTTCTAATAAAATATCAGCATCAACGACACAAAACCAACTGTCCCAAATCAGTATAGCATTTTTAGGCAAAGGCTGTTGCCAATACTTTCCAAAATCCTTGATTTTAGTTTCATCAAAATAATCAACTCCCAACGACAAAGCCAACTGTGGATGCAATAAATAATAGGTGTGGTCAGGATATTGGGTCTTCAAAACATCTGCAATTTGAGCAGCAATATGTTGGTCATCCGAAGCCATCAAATTCCGTTTTGGATTAATAGCCGCAGGGTTTGATGTCAATGGAAAAACAAGTAAATAGCTGATTAACAATGTATTAATCGTCATTTTTACCTTATGATTGGTCAAAACTGTTTGCAAAAAATTAAACCCACATAAACCGATAAGGGCAAACATCGGCATCACCGCATTCAACACCCGACTTAAACCCATACTTAAAAAAATACCATAATACCAAAACAAAGAATGGGCAATAAATAAGGCGAAGAAACTACCGTAAATGAGCGTCAGAACCTGAATATACTGAGGGGGTCGTCTTTTTATCAAAAACAGCATAGAAACGACACCCAAAACCCAAAAAGTAAATTGTGGAATGCCTGTGAAATTATAGAGTTTTATGATAAAATCGAACCAATTTGCCTTTTCATCAATGTATGCGGTCATCGAAGTGTAAGGTATTTTTGTAAAAATCCAAAACACAGACCCATGCACCGTTGCACCCGCTAAACCATAAACGATGTGACCAACGGACAAGAACGGCAGGACTTTCCATTGTTTTTTTAAGATTAAAAATAAGGCAATAACACCCATCATCAACAGACCTTCGGAGCGCACAAATGGCAGAAAAGAAACCAATAAAGTACCTAAAACGCACCCCTCAGTAATCAATAACAAAACAGATGCAACCAATAATAAAGCAAATAAATGCTCCGTCAAACCTGAAAAGGTTAAAGTGAAATAGCCTGAACAGGTTGCTAAAATCAAAATCGCTACGATAGGATTTGAAAATTCAAGCTGTTTCGCCAATTTATAGGTCAGCCACAAAGTCAAAGTGGCATTCAGCAAATTGAAAAACTTAATGCCATTGAAGCCAAATTGTGCAAACGGTGAAGCCAAAAGCACAAATAAAGGTTTTGCCCAATGATGAAAAAACAACTCTGGATGAATAGGTGCATAACGTGCATACAAATAATGCGTGATGCTGTCGCCCGTATCACCCGTGCCATCATAATGTGCAATGACAAAACAGCCCATCGCAAAAAACAAGCCGACTAACAGCTTAACTAATTGATTTTCAGATATTTTTAAGTTCATAAAATCTATTTTACTTAACCTCATAAAGCAAAGCTACGCCTCTATGAAATTCGTGTTTTTTCAAAATTCGTCCATTTTGAGATTGAATGAAACGCTCAAAATTGCCATACGTCGGTTGGTCGCCCAATAGCCAAATTCGTTTTTCTCCTTTTTTATGTAAATCCAACAGCGCATTTTCAAAAAGATTAGGGTCACAACAAATATAGTCTTGCAAAACCAATTTATTGAAGGCGTAGGGTTGGTCACAATATTGCGTGTAATAACGCATAACAGGCGTTACACCATGAGGCGTAAACAACACTTCATTGGTTTGTTTTTCTTTTTTTATAAAATCAAGTCCCTCACGCAAGTCAGAATAATCGTTGGTAAAATACTCAAAAGGTTTGAGTATTTGCACTTGCAAAACGATGGTAGAAATGAAAGCGATGGTTATAATGCTTGAAAACAACCAATGCCCTTTTTGCAAAATAGAATCGTAGCCGATGAAAACAATGAGTATAAAAATGGGCAAAAAGAACAATATCAAACGAGCAATCAATGAGTAATAATGTAAAGCAGAAGCAGCTAAAGTAAAAAGAATTGGTAAAACTAAAAGTAAAAAAATTGGGCGATTATTTTGTCCTAATTGTTTGATTCCCAATATAAAACATATTATGGATATGGCTGCCGCCAAAAAAGTAATGCCAATAGAACGGTCAATAATGCCGCTGATTTGCGCCATCAATAAGTTCAAGTCCGACATACTGAGGGGGGGAAATACCAAGAAATAAGCCTTGTGAAAATCCTGTAAATTATCGGATTGTGCATCTGTTTTTAGAAAAAAATAAAAATATAAGGCAAATTGGAAAAGCCAGAAAATACCGACTGCTGCGATTTGCTGCATCGCCTTGGTATTTTTATTTTTCCAAAAACTAAAAAGATAATAAGCCCCAACACCTGCTAAAACGAAAACAGAAGGCATTGAAAACCATATTGCTATGCTACCGATTACAGCCCAAAGAATCGTTTTTTTTGAATTAAATGATTTAAAATCAATCGTTTGTGAAAGCAATAGTAATAAAACAGCGACAAAAGCATCAGTCGCATACTGTTTACATTCGGTTGAATAATCAATAAAAATTTTATCAAAAACGACAAAAAAGACAGCCATCAACGCTGCAAAAGGCGATAAAAAACGACGACTCAGCGTATAAAATGCCCACAACAACCCAATGCCACACAGCAATGGAAAGAGTTTTGCAGACAGTTCGTTGATGCCAAAAATTTGAAAAATAAACTTCGTCATAACTGAAAACAAAGGGGGTGCATATTGTTGATATTCCAAATGCCCAAACAAAGCCTTATAGTTTTTCTCTACATAATTTCGAATCAAATTGGCTTCGTCTAAAAAAATAGAGCGTTGTTGCAGCCACACTGCCCCCCTCAGTATGCTACCCAAAATGAGTGCTAACCACGTTGCATATATCACCCATTTATGGTTGAGCGAGTGGTTTATGTCTATTTTTTTTGTCATAAAAAATCATCAAAATGAGGAAAAAAGAGAGGTGAATCAACCAAATCATCTTCGTGCCATAGCGGTTTGTGGCGTAAATGAGCGTTGAACTTAGCCACGCATTGAGCAACAGATCAACTAAGACGAAAGCTAAGAAAAAGCGCAGTTTTTTATATCCCTTTGACCACACTATTTTATTAAAAAACAAAACAAAACAGCCTATAAAAAGAAAAATAACAAAATATTTTAGGAAATAATTGAACTCATTGACCACTTCCAACTGCCCGTTTGCCTGTCGAGAGCGCAGATACTGAGGGGTCGTTGAAGGCGCGGCTTTTGCCAATTCATCATAGGCATTTGAGCCTTTTTGGAAGGGCGCATTGCCTTCTCCAACACTGTACAAACCAAATTGCTTTTTCGTAGCTTTTATGGATGCGTCAATATGTAATTTTAAAAATTCAGGTGTCGTATAGGAAGTCCAAATAATATCATTTAACTCCTCTTTCGACTCAATAAGCCCCATTTTATTCAAGGGACTATTGGGCGACCACAGAAAATCCTCCAAAGATGTCGGCATAGAATCTCGATATTGGCAGAGTTGCCAATGTTTTTCAGCACATTTTCCATCTAAAACCTTATTTAAGATGCCTTTTTGAATCATCGCACCCATTCTAAAAGCATGGCTTGATTTGGCAATGGGTGGCGACATTGTGCCAATGCTCAACAAAGTCAAAGCTAAAAGTCCTAAAACAGTCTTTATTTTGATGAATGGAAACTTCGATTTTAATAGAAAAAACAGCCCTAAATAGATGATGATTAAAAGAATATTGAAGCCTAAATGACTGATGTGCATGGCGGTTGTTAAAAAATAAATGGCAAAAAGTCCTTGTCGTGTCCGTTTGCTGAGGGGGGCATCTGTGACCAATAATAATTGTGAAAGCAGTAAAACGGGCGTAGCGAAATCGGGCATCAATTGGCTCGTTAGGAAGGAGATACTGCTCGTTAAAACAAGAAATAAAATGATTGCAATAAATTGATAATCAATATTTTGCGTATCGAAATAAGATTTTAATACTTGATAAATAAGCCAGCTTGTCATAAGCCCTTGAACACCAACCGTTAGCCATAAACTATACCCACCAAGGCTTGTTGCATAAATAAAAAGACCATAAGTAATAGGTCTATCCAAAGGCATTTCGGGCATAAAACCAGAACTAAAATACGTACCATCATCGGGATACAGAAAAGGAAAACCATTCCAAAATCCTGTCAACAATAGACAAATGGTAGCGAAAAGCAAGAGCAGTCTGCGGCGGTTTTTCATCATAAATATCAACGTCTAATAATCGTTTGAACATCTTGTTTTTTATAAACACGCACATAATCAATGATAAAATCGGCAGGGAAAATAGTTTTCGCAGCAGGTTGGTTTCTTGCGCCCTCTACTGCTAAGTTTAAAATGATGGGCAATGGGTCGGTGGCAATATTGTTTTTAAAATGCGCCATAAGTTTATTGTTTAACAAATAACGCACGCCTGTTTCGTCCCAATAAGTTGCAAAAATTAAAAAATGTTCTGACATATCAATCCACCTGCCATTTACGTCTTTGGGTTTTATTCTTTTACTTTCTGCTTGAACTTTACCCGTTTTGGCATCTTGCCAATAATTTGACACCAACAAACGACGGATATCATCACTCCAAATCTCGAAGGCATCAATCTCTTGATACGTTGTATTTCGCCCACTCCAAAACCAGAAAGCGGGCCACAGACCCCGTCCTTTGGGGATTTTACACCGTACTTCAATATAATGCCCTTGACCAAATTCAATAGATGAAAACACTTCACCAGATGTAAAAGGTAGTGTGTCAATGATTTTTTCTCGAAATGCACGCAGGTAAAGCATCCCATCTTTCACAAAAACATTTTCTTTACGCGATGTATAGTATTGTAGCTCTGAGCCATGCGTCCCCGTTTGAGGCCACCATTTCGACCAATTTAACGTGTCGCTGTCAAATTCATCACCCCAGATATATGTCCAACCTGATTTTTCGATTGGGTTTTGGGTTGATAAGTCTATTGTTTCAGTTGTATTTTGAGCATCAACACCTCCCCTCAGTATAAATAGCAAAATGAATAGAACTGCGATTGTTTTTTTCATAAATCTTTATTTTTGACAAAATAAAAGAAGAAGTGCCACACTTTACGAAAAGCGTAGCACTTCTTTTTATTACACACAAATATATTACTTCACTTGCAATTTCCCGTCATAGGTCAATATCATAAAATCAATACCTGCAACCGTTCTAAAATATTTTAAAATGTTATTCAACTGCTCTTTTGTACCCGTTTGGCGAAAGACAAAACGGCGAACGGTTGGTTTGGGTGTTACAAATTTAGCTGCAATGCCAATGTCTGCACCCGTATAATTGAAATAACCGTAATCACCCGCCGAAATACTGAGGGGGGTCGTTATGGTTTTCAAACTGTCAATCATCTGTGCATGACGCGCGTCTTGACCATTATCGGTGGCGATAAAACCCCATATTGCGCCTTGTGGAACACGAAGTAATTCTTTCTTCGGCATTGAAATACCGTTTTCCTTTTTCATTTCAAACAAATAACGCCCGTCTTCAACGTGCAAAATACCGTCGTTGATAATGACATCTTTGAGCGTCAATCGGAATGGAATATCGCTTTTTTTCAAATTAGATAAGTCAATCGTATCACGTGCAGGTTCAGCAAAACCATTGCACGTCAATGGATAAGCAAGGCTGTTGATGGATACTGTCAATTTATTGTTATATAAACTGGTAGCATAGTTAATACGTGTACCCCCACATTCTTGATTTTGGATGGTAGCCAGACGCAATTGCAGTGAACCGCCCGTTTCGTCTAGTTTTTCCCAAGGAATGATTTCAAATTCCTTGTCAACGGCGATGATGGTCTCTTTGTCACCTAAGTTTTTACGACAACTGATTGTGAGCAAAAAACCGACCGCAAGAATAAGTATTGGTGTCAATCTCTGATTCATACATTCTATTTTTAGTAGTTATCGGTAAAACGATTCGGTTGGGGAATTGCTGCCTAAGTTCGAAAATTGGGCAATTGGATATACGGGAATTAGGAAATGAAGTTCCTGCATCCTAATTCCCGAATATCCAATTAGTCGTCGAATTCATTCTCCCATTTGGCAACAACAACAGTGGCAAGGCAGTTGCCGAGCATATTTGTTCCTGTACGCGCCATGTCCATCAACACATCAACAGCAAGAATGATATAAACGGGTGCATCGGGCAAACCAAACATCGAAACAGTGCCCATCAAAATGACCAAACTGGCTCGTGCGACACCTGCAACGCCTTTGGAAGTGAGCATCAAGGTCAGCATCATGGTGATTTGTTGCCCAATACTCAACTCAACATGTGCAGCTTGTGCCACAAAAAGAGAGGCTGCCGCCAAATAAAGGGTTGTGCCGTCGAGGTTGAAACTCATACCCGTAGGCAAAACAAAAGAAACAAACTTACGCGGCACACCGTATTTTTCAAGGCTTTGCATTGCAGGCGCGAGCGCGGCTTCCGAGCTGGCTGTGCCAAAAGCAATGGAAACAGGTTCGGCAACTGCTTTTATGAATTTGCCAATTTTTATCTTAAAAGCAAGGGCAATAGGCAATAAAACAAGCAAAACAAAGGCAATAAGCGATAAATAAATCGTCAAAACCAATTTTGCTAATGTGTATAAAACGTCGGGACCCATTTTACCAACAGCGTAAGCCATTGCTCCAAAAACGCCGATGGGTGCTGTGTACATGACCAATTTTGTGAATTTGAACATCAACTCTGCAAGGCTCTCTGTCCAATCGAGCATGATGGTTTTGTGTTTACCATTTGGCAACATGGCTAAACCCATCGCAAAAAAGATGCTGAAAACGACGATTTGTAAAACTTGTCCATCTGCAACAGATTTTGCAATATTTTCAGGGAAAGTATGCAAAATAATGTCTTTCCAATCCTGTGTGGCAACGACTATTTTTTCAGTTGCTTTGACAGCACTCATATCTATACCATCACCTGGACGAACAATATTGGCAGCAATCAAACCAAAAGCCAATGCCACAGTCGTTACGAGTTCGAAATAAAGCAACGATTTCCACCCCATACGCCCAACTTGCTTCATATCGGCATGTCCTGCAATACCAATAACAAGTGTCGAAAACAACAAAGGCGCAACAATAGCTTTGATGAGTTTTAAGAATATTTTACTAAAAACATCCATGTCTTGCGCTATGGCCGGCGCAACAATACCAAAAATAACACCCGCAACGAGTGAGATGAAAATCCAATGGGTAAGAGTCAATTTTTTCATAAAAAGTTGATTTTAAATAATTTAGGCTGTATTGGAATGATGATATATTGAGGTTCTACGCACAAAGA
>JAYTUR010000921.1:0-3606 GCA_043744475.1 Saprospiraceae bacterium
TTGTATGTTTTTAGTTTTAAAACATTTTCTAAGAAAATGAACTTCACTCTAAAAAAAAAAATCTTTTGTACGCTTTTCGGGCGTAGCGAGAAACGGAGAGTAATATCAATTTTCTTACACCTCGCACTTAATTGAAAATACTTGAATATTTAGGTCAAAATACTGAAGGGGGCACTTTTGTGAAAGTACCCCCCTTAGCTGTTTTTTTTTAACGTTCTATAATAAATGACTTTCGGTCGTTTGCCTGTTTATCCTTTATATCCAAAATATAAGAACCATTTGGTAAACCATTGATAGATAAACCATTGCGTAATTGATTGATGGTTGTATTAAGTATTGTTTTACCACTAATATCTAAAACTTGAATGGCTTGCTTACCTGCGACGTCTTCATTCCCAGAGATATAAAGCTTATCCTTGACAGGATTAGGATAGACTGACCATTGTTTTGAACTGGGTTTCGTCCAGTCAATAGCAACGGTCTTTGAGTAAGTAAAACTGCCGTCGTTGTCCACCATTTTCAAGCGATAGTAGTTGATACCGTAGTGTGGTTTTTCATCTAAGGTTTCATATTTACTGGCAGTACCTTTTGCTGCTTGGGTTTTTATTTCAAGCCACGACTTACTATCGCTGCTGCGTTCGATTTCAAAACGGTTGAAACGAATTTCGTTGGCTGTTTGCCAAGTCAATTGCACCCCCTCAGTAACAGGTTCTCCTTGGAAACTTATGAGTTCAACAGGAACGACTTGGTCTAAAGGTGATTCCCAGATACTGCGACCAAAAGTAGCCGCCCTTATTTTGCCAGAGGCATAATGGATTTCTAAATCACGAACAGGTATTGAAGGTAAGCCTGTGTTAAAAGACTGCCAGGTACTGGATACTGAGGGGTTGCGATAGTACACGCCCAAGTCCGTTCCGCAATAGGCAACACCTGAAAGCCCTATTTGTGTCGTGATGGTATTGGCTGAAACAGCTGGCAATCCTGAACTGATATTTGTCCAAGTTGTACCACCATTGCTGGTATAAAAGACTTGATTGGTTGATGACGAAGCGATGGTGACATAAACAGCATCTGGATTGTTGACATCAATATGCACGTTTAAATGGGTTGTGGTTGGCACTGTGCCTGATACATCTGTCCAATTCGTACCGCCATCTATTGTTTTATAAATTTTAGATGCGGTAACGTAATAAATAATTTGATTGTTGGTGCGACAAACATCAATCCACCTTACTTGCCCGTTGGCGGGGCTGATGGTCGTCCAAGTCGTACCGCCATCTATACTTTTATTGAGTTGATCACCACCGGCATATAAGGTATTGGCATCAACCGGGTCTTGTATGAAAGGCGTAACCCAATAACCGCCTGGTACGGTATAAATATCTGAAAATGAAGAGCCACCATTGGTCGAACGCCTTAAAACACCGTTTTGGTAGGTACAAAAAAGGCGATTGTTATTGGTACGGTCAATAAAAGAAATCATACCATCACCCCCTGAAACGGCTGACCAAGTTGAAACATTTGTGGTTAAATTTGTGCCATTATCTTGATGCCCACTGATAATCATATTGGCATTTGTAGGCGACAAACCAATGCCGTAAGGTTGGGCAATCGCTAAATTGGCTGAAATATTATTCCAAGAGCTACCATTATACCTATAAACGCCGCCATCTGAGGATGCCAAAAGGTTTGTGCCATTAAATTGTAAATCATGGACATCCACATGAGGAATACCTAGGTTTGACCATGTTGTACCTCCATTGATAGAGCGATAAACATTACCCCCGCCCGCATAGACCTTAATCGTATCGGTCAGGTCAGCGGTAACAGCGAGGTTGTACCAGCCTTGTCCACTGGGAATATTGGGTGATGTTGACATTTGAACAAAAGTAGAACCGCCATCTACAGATTTGTAGAAACCTTGCATATTGTCGGTCAAGTCAGTAGCCATAAGATAGACATAGTTGCTATCTGCGGGTGAGACGTCAATAGAAAAGCGATTAGCTGCTGCACTCGTCGGCAAGCCGCTTGTTATTTGTGTCCAAGTGATGCCTTTATCGTAAGAACGTAACAAGCGGGCACCTGATTTTGACCCTGCAAAGACAGTTGATTTGTTTGATGGATTGAAAACCAATTCACGAATGCTTGATGTATTGACTTGTGTAAATAAAGTGCCGCCATTGGTAGAACGCCAGATACCGTTTGTTCCACTGACTAAGATATTCTGAGTATTCGTCGGGTCTATTAAAATCGAGGTCAATAGTACACCGTTTGTGGTGTAGTTGATACCTGTTGTTGTCCACGTCGTACCACCATTGATGGATTTATAAAGCCCTCTTGATGAAGGGTGATAAATCGCTTGGTCAGCATCACCTGTCAGGGCATACAATATATTGCTGTTAGTCGGGTCAACGGCTACATTTGTGACACCTGCTGCGGGAATACCATTTGAAATAACAGCCCATGAACTGCCATTATCGCTTGACTTCCACAATTGACCGGCGGGTGTACAGGCATAGAGCGTTGAGGCATTATTCGGGTCAACTTTGATGCTATTGACTCGTCCATTGCCGAACATATTGTTTGTATTGACGGGGCCAATGAGCGACCAATTGGCAGATGCACGTGCATTGAGTTCCTTTTGTTGTGCCAAACGGGCGCGGTAATCACTTTCAATCAGGGCATCCATATCGCCATAGGTCTCCGATACACGTGGCTCGACCCACTCTGCCATACGCATGAAGTGAATGATGTTTTGATACTCTTCTCTTTCGTGTTCCGCTTGAAAGGCTTCGTCTGTGGGTTCTACATCACCGTGACGGAGGTTTTTGTAATACGTTTTTAGTTGCGCTTCATTTTCTTTTAAAAAAGCGGCTTTGATTTCATAGAAGTTTGATGTTTTATCAATCATCTGCATCCATTTTTGTTGTGCATCTGTGATTGATACAGATAGGATAGTAAGCCCTATTGTGAAGAAAACGAATTTGATTTTCATGAAAATTGAATGTATTTGAGTTTAAAGAACTGATTTAAATGTATGGATAGCCTAAAAGCGGATATGAAAGGTGAGTTTATGACGAAAAGTATATATTATTTATTATAATTAGCTTACTGTTTAATATATGTTTTTTGTAAAATAACCCCCTCAGTATATTAACAAAAAAAATGCCCTTTTTCTTTATATGACATTTGAAGGAAGATAACCTTTGAAAATACCCATAAAAAAAGCAGTAAATTGTAAGTTCTGTAGTCATTATTAAGCAAATATCGAGTTCTAATATTACAGACGGTTGCTAGACTTACGCCTCTTATTTTATAAATTATCTTCGGATGTTCCGTTTGCCAATCCAATAAAATTTGAACACGTTTGAAGGTTCTAACGGGTAATTCGCCGCCCTTCAACAATTCTTTCAAGGAATTTTCAGCGTCCGCCCTGAGCGTGATTTGTGATACTTTTCTTGACATGATGCTTTTTGTTACTAAGGTATCTTTTTAATTCTAATAACTTACTGATGTTACGCAAGCGGCAAAATACTCACTGTTTCTCGCTTTGCTCGAAAGGCGTGCTTTGAATTACTTTTTTTAGACCGAAGTTAATTTTTCAAT
>JAYTUR010000922.1:0-3601 GCA_043744475.1 Saprospiraceae bacterium
GGTGTTCCAACGTGTTCGAGGAATTCAATTTTCCAACCTTTCAACTGCGCGCGATAGCTGAGGTCAAGGTCTTCAGTGAGAGTATCTGAGTGCCAGCCGCCAGCTTCTTCGATGGTTTGACGACGCCAAACACCAGCCGTACCATTGAATTGTAACCAAAAGCCGCCGCGTTGACGACCTGCTTGCTCAATTGTGAAATGCACATTGAGCTGCATGGCTTGTAATTTCGTGATGAGAGAATAGTCTTCGTTCAAGTGCTCCCAACGTGTTTGAACAACACCGACCGAAGGGTCTTTAAAGAAGTGAGGAACTGTTTGCTTTAAAAAATCTGTTTTCGGCAAAAAGTCAGCATCAAAAATGGCAACGAACTCTGAATCAATGAGTTGCAAACCATCGCGTAAAGCACCTGCTTTGTAACCAGAACGGTCGGGGCGACGAACATGATTGATATTAACACCCTTTGCACGATATTCTTCAACTTTGCGGGCAATGATGCCTACTGTTTCGTCAGTTGAATCATCAAGCACTTGAATGTCTAATTTGTCAGCAGGATAATCCATCAAAACAATATTATCAATCAAACGCTCGGCAACAAAAGCTTCATTATAAATAGGTAATTGAATCGTAACTGTTGGAAAATCAACCAGTTGCGGAATTTCATCATTCTTTTTTTTGCGATACCAAAACAGCAAATCCAACTGCATAACGCAATAAAAAGTGGTAAATAAAACGCATAAGCAATAAACCGCGAGAAGAGTGTAACCGATCATTTTTTAGATGTTTTTTTTATTGTTTTTCTCAAAATTAGCAAAAAAAGTGTAAATTTCTATTTTTAGTCCTCGATTGAACCCGTTTAGGTTGCTATGGAAAGAGACCCATAAGGCGTAGATGCGTCACAGGCTTCACCGAATAAAAATTTGTGAAAGGGCTGTTTTTTTGCTATTCGGTTTCTGCTAATTTGGTGAGTATGGGTATTTTATTCGTGAAATTTCGAAAAATAGCTATTTACTGAGGGGGTGGGTCGGTTCACTCGTGGTATTTCAAGAATATAATTTTGAGAAACGTTAAAAATGATAGCAATGATTTTGAGGTTGTTTTTTTAAATAAAAAGACCTTTTTTTTACTTGCATCTACAAATATTTAAAAATGGTCAAAATAATTTTATACCCCGCCATAATCGTCCCTTTTACAGTGCCACTCACTTTTGAGACCCCAATACGACGACGATAAGTGACAGGTACTTCGGTACAGCGCAGTTTTTTCTTAACCGCTTTGACTTGCATCTCGACCGTCCAACCGAAATTTTTATCTATCATATTGATTTCCAATAACTTATCGTAGCGAATCGCTCGGAATGGACCTAAATCCGTAAAACGGAAACCGAAAAATAGCTTTATGAGAAATGTCGCCAACCAATTGCCAAACACCTGTTGTGGTGTCATCGAACCCGATTCCCGATTGCCAGTCGCCCTTGAACCAATGACCATATCGGCGACCCCCTCAGTAATGGGGGCAACAACCAAAGGCAATTCCTCGGGGTGGTCGCTATAATCACCATCGAGAAAAACGATGATGTCGGGTTTTTGGGTTTTGGCAGCCACATAAGCCATGCCCGCCAAACAAGCGTTGCCATAACCTTTTAAGGGTTGATTGACAACCGTTGCGCCGTGCGCTTTAGCAACTTCGGCAGTTTTATCGGTAGAAGCATTATTACAAACGATGATGTCGCGAACCCAATCCTTAGGAATATCGTTAATAACGTGGAGAATTGATTTTTCCTCGTTGTAGGCAGGTATGATGATGTCAATGACAGGCTTATTTTCCAAAATAGTTTAAAATTTTACGCAAAGAAAAAGCGTTTTTCTCACAAAATCGTAACAGATACTGAGGGGTGCACTTTTCGTTTTAGAATAAATCAGGAAGAGGTGGTTTCTAATGCTTACTTTTGTCGCCCTTTTTGGCATTTTAAATATCAATTTTAAATACTTATGTCTCAATCAGCAATAATGAAATACGCAACGCTGGGTTTTGTTGCCCTCATTTTAACCTTTATCGCTTGCCGCAAAGATGATAGTTTTACGACAGATGCAGGTGCAAAGCTCACTTTTTCAAGCGATACGCTTCGTTTTGATACGGTTTTCACAAGCGTTGGCTCGGCGACACGCTATATTAAGGTGTTTAATGGCAACAATAAACCGATAAAAATTTCTAAAATTTCGTTGGCGAACAAAACGGCGGCTGTTTTTAACCTCAATATAGACGGTGTTTCAGGCAGAAGTTTCACCGATGTTGAAATTCCAGCCAAAGACTCGATTTATGTTTTTGCTGAAGTGACCATCAATCCGAATGCCCCCCTCAGTACAAGCCCGTTTGTGATTGCTGAAAATCTCGTTTTTGAAACAAATGGCAATTCTCAAACGGTTGTCATTGAAGCATGGGGACAAAATGCGAACTATGTGCCGAATCGTTATGCTTTTGGTAAACAGTATGTGCTAGATTGCGGCGGCGGCGAAGTCGTTTGGAACGACAAAAAACCTTATGTCATTTACGGCATCTTGGGTATAACGAACGGCACTTTGCGCTTGCCAGCGGGTACACATATATATGTGCATGGCGGCATTGTGCGGACGCAAGACTCGGTTGTCTACCGTGACGGCATTTTATATGTTTTTGACAATGCCACTATCATTTCAGAAGGCACACTCGACAAGCCTGTTATCATCGAAAGTGACCGTTTGGAAAAGGAGTTTGTGGACGAAATTGACCAATGGACGGGTATCATTTTGGCGCAACGCAGCAAAGGCAACGCCATGACAAACACGACGATACGCAATTCTCGCGTGGGTATTCGAGTGGATTCTGCGGCGACGTTGTCCTTGAAATCATGTAAAATTTACAACACCGCTTCGAGTGGGCTTTTAGCGATTCATGCAACAATAACGGCTGAAAACTGTCTTTTTTATAATAATTACGTAAATAATGTTCAAATTGAATATGGCGGCGACTATAATTTTACTTACTGTACCTTGGCAAGTTTCGGATCAAAAGACCCTTCTTTGAGTGCCAATAACGTCTATTGTTATGAAAGAAATGCACTCGGTGGCTGTATTCTCGGCAAAGCATACCCTCTCAGTATGACGCTCAAAAATTGCATCGTTTATGGCTCAAAAGAAGATGAAGTGAGCTTGTTTGACGGTACGGCTACTATAACGACCGATTTTAATTTTGCGTTTCAAAACTGCATCGTTCGGGTTAAGGATTTATTAAAAACAGATAATTTCCCTAAGTTTTTGACGGATAATTGCAAAGATTGTATCAATGCCCCTGTATCGGCAAAGGTTTTCAGAAAATCCAGCAGCAGTGATTTTCACCTCGATACGCTATCCATTGCGGAACAAAAAGCATTGCCTATCTCATTGATTACAAAGGACTTAGATGCTAAATTGCGTGATGTGGCAAAGCCTGATATTGGCTGTTATGAGTTTTATCCACGATAAAGAATAAAATAATATGACAACTAAGTTCAGGAAACTTTAAAAGTTTGTTGTGCGAACTAAACTTAGGTAATTCAAACGTCTTAAAGTTACGTGTATTTATTAGT
>JAYTUR010000923.1:0-3600 GCA_043744475.1 Saprospiraceae bacterium
GACAATCCATTGGCAGGTGTCCAAGTATATTTCAGCGCATTGCCACTTTTAAATGTAATGGACCAATGCGTAAGGGTATCAACATGACCGCCGCGTACCACAGAAGACAACAATTGCCAATTGCCATTTACAGTTACCCCCCTCAGTGTATTCCAAGTTGTGCTACCGCCAACGGGTTGATAATCACCTGTTAAAGGTGAAGCCGCTGTTTCAATCGCTCGGGTTGCCGTTGGTGTAAAACATAAGCTGCGTATGGGTTTTTGCACACCACCAACTCTATCGGGTTTTAAAAGAATGGATTGACCTGATGGGGCTTTGAGTTGAACGACATAATCATCGGCGACATTTGAATTGATATCCATACAGACGGAGTCAATTTGCGTCAATGGGTCTGTCAACGTAGGCATAAAAATATTTTGAATCAATATCGTTGAAGCATAAGGATTCAGCAAAGTAGCTGATGAACCATCTAGTTGTACGTTGGGATAAGCATCAAAAGGTACTGAATTATTGACCCGATTGAGCGACGTTTTATTCAAGACAGTACCATTTGAGGCTGATGAACAAACCGTTGTATCAACCATATCAGGAAAATTCAAATCACAAACAGCGCAACGAGCATTAGTTGGCGGTAAGATATTCACTTTTACAGCCGTATCCCAAACACAATTAAAATTATCCTTTACTTGATAAATATAGCTTGCGACACCTGCATTGCGTGGACGTGCCACAATCGAATCCATCATAAAAGAGGTAACAGTCGGATTGGTCAACCAAGTATGACTGACGATTTGTGGCTTAAATGTTTCAATATTTGGATAAAGACTTTTTTCAAAATCAATACCCCAATAAAAAATCCAGCCGTTGTCTCCTATCCATTGGTCTTTTATCACCAATGACCATTCCCCATTAAGCGGACACCCAATCAAACGGCTGAAAGGGTCTTCAGAAGCGTAATCACCTGCCGGTAAATTCAACGCAGCCCCGGTAAATGAACGCCAAGTCTTCGTAGCTGTGTTAGTCCAGCCATATTCTAAACCTGTTCCAGCAGGATTAAAAGCAGGATTGTTTTGATTAATACCGGCTCCGTCACTTCCTGGATTGTAGCGATTAGAAAGAGGGATACCGATACGAATTTCATTACCTGTTTGACCTGCGTATTTGTGCAAAATCGCTGTCTGTTGGCTCGGACAAACGATTTTTATTTCCAAATCTCGCGCCCATGAGTGTTCCATATTGACAAAAATACGCTTCAAATCAGCCGCATTTTGTAGGGTTTGACCGGGATTGAAATTCGTAAAATAAACACTTGACTTGTATTGATCTCGTTGATTATCAGGGATAAATAGTTTTTCAGAACGTACTTGACCAATCTTAAAACTATCAGTATTGGTTAGAGTGGACACTTGATAGTTGGTGTCAATCCGATTCGCTTGACCCCTCAGTCTGACCTCTTGTCCGGCACATATTTGGCTGACGACCGAACCTAGGTTAAATGTCGGGCGAGGTGCTATTCTGACACGTTGTTTAATATAATTGATATTTTTGCAACCATGTGTATCAATAACAGTCAATTTTACAACAAAACCACCTGATTTTGAAAAAACATGATTAACTTCTGGTCCATAAGCCACTGCCGTACCATCATCAAAATTCCATTCAAATTTTGATAAACTATCCGATTGACGATATGCAATATTATTGAGCGGATACGTCCCAGCCGCTTTAAAATTGACGCGCGTCAGATTAGGGCAAGCATCAATCCAACCTGTATCTGCGGGTGTAATAGCAGGTATTGCAGTTACTATTTTTGATGTAAAAGTTTGGCAAGAAGGAATACAGACGATATTGGCAAACCAACCCCTGCCATTACCTGCGGCATTAGACGTAAAGCGAATGGTCATACAGCCTGTTCCGTTTCGAGCAGTCGTTTCAACAATCAAATTTGGGTTGTTCGCAAAATCACTCGCACAGCCCAATGAGGGTGCATTTGTGTCAGAACCATCAAAAAAGCACAATTCATCACCCGCTAATATGTCAATGTCATTGAAACCAATGGCAATATGATTATTAACTGGGTCATCGGAGCAAATTGTTAAAGTAAAACTTTGGTTATTGCCATAATTTGCCGCATTGCCGCCCGTGTCATAGAATAAAGCACCACATGTTGCTGTATTAACAGTGCCATTTTTCATCAAAATAGTTGATTGTGCGGTGATATTAGAGACTAGAAAAAGGCTAAATGCCCAGATAGTTGATGTAACTAATTTTTTCATATTGATATAGAATGATGATTCTCTACAATTCATTTTTTAGCTCGGTGACAATCTTTGTGCTGATTATACTGAGGGGGGGCCTAGATTAGGGAGTTTTTTTTAAATTTCCCTAGTCTTTTCCACTTCGCCACAAAAATAATCAGAGAACGGTTTTTTATTTATTTGCTAAATACTCATTCAACTTTTCTATAAAGTTCTTTCCTGAATGATAAACTAAAAACTGATTCGTGCCTTTAATTTTGTAAATTGTTTCAACATAGTAATCTCGTTTTATCTTTTGCTCTGTTTCAAGCTTCAAAATATTAATATGAGACACATCGGATACCGATACTGAGGGGTAATCAATAGCTATACCATCTTTATTGACGATAGCATCAGTGATATAAAAAGCATTATCGAGGTAAAAAGTCCATCGTTTCAACAAAAAAGCATCATTTTTTGCCACATCATCTATGTATGCCTTGTCGTAGGCAGCATAGAGTCGAGGGTCAATAGACTTTGAAACAGAGATATTTTGTTGAGAAAAAGCAAGAAAGGGCAGAAAGAGGGTGATGATGAAAGTAAATTTTCTTTTCATTGCCGGTAGTTTTATCAAATTATTCATAAAAAAGATGTCGGTATTTGGAAAAATTGTTTTTCAAGTATCGACAAAACTAAATCTTTTTGTCAAACCTCGATGTGTTATGGTTTAATTTTATATCTCAAAACGACATCATTAACATTTTATTTGTAATTGATTTTTTTTTTGACCAAATAAAAAAAGGAGTTGTGCTGTTTTTCACGACTCCTTTTTTTGTTGCATTTTAAGGTTTTTGCAAAAACCATACCCCTCAGTATATTTGGATTATTTTCGTTGAATTTTTATTTTAATAAAGTGTAAGGTGTTGAAAATCAATTTAAAATAACGTAAAAATACTGAGGGGGTCATTCCAACCCCCGTCGAGTCAACTCTTGATGCACCAAACCCAATTCTCTACCCACATCGCCTGTAACAGAGGTATTTTCTTCTGCACGCCTGACCAAATAAGGCACAACGTCTTTGACCGCACCATACACCATATATTTTGCTACATTATAACCCGCTGCTGCCAAATTGAAGGTAATATTATCACTCATACCATACAATTGACAAAACCAAAAATGTGGATGATTGTGTGGAATACCCATTTCCTCCATCAAATCTGCTAATAAAATCGAACTTTGGGCATTGTGTGTGGCATTCATTACTGAAATTTGTTCATGGTTCTGTACGCTATACACCAACGCATCATTATACATTTTATCGGTGGCGACTTTATCGGGATTTATGGGTGTCGGATAGCCC
>JAYTUR010000924.1:0-3599 GCA_043744475.1 Saprospiraceae bacterium
CTTTTTACCGTTGGGTTTACCCGCCACGAATCGTTTTTGGACTGATGCCCCTGCGGATTGGACAGCCAAAAAAGCATGGAGTGGGCAACCGACAAAGAAGGATTATAAGGTGGAGTATTAGGTTAGGTATTCGGCTATCATGTTTAGAAAACTTTAAAAGTTTCCTAAACATGAGCGTTATCCCCCTCAGTATTTTTGAATAATAAAGAGAGAATTTGACAGGTATGAGCATAAACAAATCAATTCGCTTAATTCGTGTCATTTGTGAAATTCGTGTCAGTCAAATAATTATTTACGAATAACAATAAGTAACAATTTTAAACATCAGTCGCAATGAAAAACATTTTTCTCTTAGCCGTTGGTTTTCTTTTATTTATAGTTCCTGCCAACGCACAATCTAAAAGTCAACAAAGCATGTCATCTCTTATTGATGAACAAATGCGTTTTGCTAAAGAACAATACAAGGTTTTAGCAAAAAACGTCCCTGCTGACCGTATGCCAAAGGCTTTGAAAGACGGTAAAGTCGAAACGAGCGACACCAAATGGTGGTGCAGCGGCTTCTTTCCTGGTAGTTTATTGTACATTTATGAATATACCAAAGACCCTGAAATCAGAGCGGAAGCCCAAAGGCGTTTGAATATTTTGGAAAAAGAGAAACACTACACAGGTAACCACGACTTGGGTTTTATGATGTATTGCAGCTTCGGCAATGCGTATCGGTTGTTTAAAAGACCTGAAGATAAAAAGACGATTGATACGGCGGCGATGTCGCTATCCACTCGTTATCGCCCTTCGATTAAGGTGATTCAGTCTTGGAATTCAAGCGCAAAGTTTAAATGTCCTGTCATTATTGACAATATGATGAACCTTGAACTCTTATGTTGGGTAACGGACAATGGCGGCGATGCGAAGTTTAAAGACATAGCAATTAATCACGCCAATACAACGATGGCAACGCATTTTCGCCCCGATTACAGCTCGTATCATGTCTTGGATTACAATTTAGAAACAGGGAAATTGGAGCGTAAAATCACGCATCAAGGCTATGCCGATGAATCGGCTTGGGCGCGTGGACAAGCGTGGGGGCTGTACGGCTATGTGACGATGTATCGTTTTACAAAAGATGCTCAATATTTAAGTTTGGCGAAAAATATTGCCAATTATTTGTTGAATCATCCCAATAAAACAGCTGATTTGATTCCTTATTGGGATTATAATGCGCCTAATATTCCCAATGCTTTGCGCGATGCATCGGCTGGGTCTGTGATGGCTTCGGCACTGTTGGAGTTGGGACGTTATACCGCAGACAAAGAACGAAAGGTATATGTCGCAGCGGCAGAAAAGATGATACGGGCGTTGGCATCTAAGGCATATCGCGCTAAATTGGGTCAAAACGGCGGATTTTTGTTGATGCACAGCGTTGGACACTTGCCTGGAAACTCTGAAATAGATACACCATTGACGTATGCCGATTATTATTTTTTAGAAGCCTTACACCGTTATAAAGAGTGGTATCTAAAAAAGTAAGGTTAAGTCGTATCACCAAAATAATAAAGTGGTCAAAAATAGGCGACGAGTTGTCCAAAACAGGGGTCAAGGGTTAATGAATAAGCAATGAGTTGTCTAAAACAGGGGATCAAAGGTTAATGAATAAGACTCGAGGGTTAATGAATAAGGGGTAAGGGGTTAATGAATAGGACTCGAGTTGTCGTAAATAGGGAAAGAGTTGTCTAAAACAGAGAAAGAGTTGTCGCAAATAGGACACTTGGGGTCAAAATTAAGGGTGTAGGGGTTAATAAATAGGCAATGAGTTATCCAAAACAAGGAGTCAAGGGTTAACAAATAGGCGGCAAGTTATCCAAAATAGACAAGGACAGATCTAAAACAGATAATGAGATGTCAATTATTAAGTATCTTGTGTCAAAAAGGGTATCAAAAAAGTCCATAACGAGGGGGTCATAACAACAAGAATATATGTTAAGCATCATTCAACAAGCGCATAAACAGCGCAACAGAACAGCTATTATTAGCGGAGAGAAGTCCTATATATTTGATGAATTATTGACCGCATCAAGTGACTTTGCCCACGTTTTATTGAGGGGGGCAACAGACCTCAATGAAACCCGCGTTGCATATATGGTATCACCGGGCTTTGATTATGTCCGCGTGCAATGGGGCATTTGGCAAGCGGGGGGTATCATTGTACCTTTGTGTTTAACTTATCCCCTGCCCTCTTTGCGTTATACGATTGAGAATTCGGAGGCAACCCTATTGGTTGTGTCACCTGAATACGCCGCATTGCTTGAACCTTTGGCTACTGAAAAAGGCATTCGTTTCATTGTCTTAGAAACGGAAGATTTAGTTCGAAATACTGAGGGGGCGCAAAATAGGGCTTTGCCCAACATCGAAGAGAGCCGCCGAGCTATGATACTTTATACAAGCGGCACAACAAACTTGCCGAAAGGTGTTGTTACGACGCACGGCAACCTCAACGCTCAAATTTCATCACTCATAGAGGCATGGGAATGGACGGAAAACGACCATACGATTTGCATTTTGCCTTTGCACCACGTACATGGCATTGTCAATATTGTCAGTTGCGCAATGTGGGCAGGTGCGTGTTGTGAATTTCTCCCGTCATTCTCTGCAAAAGACCTTTTTGATAAGTTCAAGGAAGGCAGAATCAATGTCTTTATGGCTGTGCCAACGATTTATTTCAAACTCATTGCCCATTGGGAAGGTTTGCCAAAAGATAATCAGAAGGAATTGACAGAAATCATGGCGCATTTCCGTTTCATGGTATCGGGTTCAGCCGCTTTGCCTGTTTCGGTTATGGAAAAATGGCAAACAATCAGTCAACACACGCTTTTAGAACGCTACGGCATGACTGAAATCGGCATGGGTTTGAGCAATTCTTATCGCGGCAAACGGTATGCAGGACATGTGGGTTATCCTTTACCGGGCGTTCAAGCCCGTTTAGCCGATGAACAGGACAACGAAATTGCACCTACGGAAACGGGTGAAATTCAGATAAAAGGTGCAACTGTTTTCAAAGAATATTGGCGCAAGCCTGAAGCGACAGCGGAATCATTTACAAAAGATGGCTGGTTCAAAACGGGCGATGTGGCAACCGTTGATGCCGAAGGCGGCTATCGCATCTTAGGACGGAACTCGGTTGACATCATCAAGTCAGGCGGTTACAAAATTTCTGCTTTAGAAATTGAAGAAGTTCTCCGCACACACCCCTCAGTATCAGACTGTTGTGTTGTTGGTCTGGATGATGAAGAATGGGGTGAATTGGTCGTTGCCGCCATCGTTCCTAAAAATGACAATACAGACCTTAACGCCTTAAATGCTTGGATGCGAACCCAAATGCCCGCGTACAAAACACCCAAAAGATATAAATTAATAGCTGAATTACCTCGCAATGCGATGGGTAAAGTGACAAAAAACGATGTGAAGAAGATAATTAATAACTTAACGTGAGTTCGGAGATATTACTAGCTCTTTTTCGCTGCGCTCAAAAATCGCCTTTTGAATGGTTGTTTAAGGGTTGAGCTTATTTTTGATAGAAAAATTGGAAATTTTTCTATCAAAAA
>JAYTUR010000925.1:0-3595 GCA_043744475.1 Saprospiraceae bacterium
CAATTTTTCTATCAAAAATAAGCTCAACCCAATAGATTTCTTACGCGTACGCCTTTCGAGCGAAGCGAGAAACAGGGCGTGATTGTATCTCCGAACTCACGTTATTTTATATCCCTTAAATGGTTCACAATGTCTTGTTTCTTAAACCATATAAAGTATTGAAGGACGTATAAGGGAATGATTATCATTTATGACTTTATGGTAAAATTATTAAAAATCTTAAATATGGGTAAAAAGTCACGCTCATACTGAGGGGGTCATTTCCCACCTGGCGGACAATACTGCCTCAAATATTTGGTGAACATCGTTGACAAATGTAAGCCGGTACCTTCCCCTTCGTAGATACCGTGCGAACGATTCGGATAAGGCATATACTGAAATTGTTTATTATACTTAATTAATTCATTCAAAAGCATTTCTGCATTCTGATAGTGCACATTGTCATCGCCAGTGCCATGAATATATAAGAGGTTTCCCCGTAAGTTTTTGGCATACGTAATAGGCGAACCATTGATAAAATCTTCTTTATTCTCTTGTGGAATACCCATGTAACGTTCTTGATAAATATTGTCATAAGTCAATTGATTCGCAACCGCTGCCACAGCAATACCTGTTTTATAAATATCAGGATATTGAAACAGCAAATTCAATGTTGCAGAACCGCCGCCACTCCAACCATGAACCGCCACGCGCGACGTATCAATGAAAGACCACTTTTTAAACATCTCGGTTGCACCCATCGCTTGGTCTCTGATATTGACAATGCCTATTTTGCGATAAATCGCCTTGCGCCATGCTTTGCCCTTTGGTGCAGGCGTACCACGACCATCGAGCGATGCATAAATATAACCATCGGCTGCCATATCACCTACGTACAGGCGGTTGTTGTTGATGCCATACACATCGCGTACTGTTGTAGAAGCAGGTTCGGAATAGACATTGAACACAATAGGGTACTTTTTTGACGCATCGAAGTTCTTAGGTTTCGCCATCCAACCGTCTAAGGTCACACCATCAACAGTCGTGACCTGAAAAAATTCGACATTATTACTGAGGGGGGGCGAAGGGGGGACTTGAGCGGCAATACTTTCCTTTTCTGTCAAGGCTTTGTGGTCCGGTAACGTCACCCATTCGCTCAAGCGGCGGGTGTAATAGTTATTAAAGCCATGTTGTGCGTATTTGCCGTCAGGCGAAATGTCATAACTGTGCGTTCCTTTTTGATTGGCGGGACTAATGCGTTCAGCCGTGCCTTCACCACTCAATTTTGTACGATAAAGGTACTTTTGTGTGGCATTTTCAGGCGATGCATAGAAATAAATATCGTTATGGGCTTCGTCAACTAAGACAATACCAATGACATCGTAGTTGCCTTTGGTAATCAATGTCTCATTTTTACCGTCTTTTGAGATGCGGTAGAGATGCCGCCAACCATCTTTTTCACTTTCCCACAAAAAGGCTTTATTGTTGTCCAACCATGTCCAATAACCGACCATTTCGCTGCCCATCAAGTCAATCCACGCGGCATCGCTTTCTTGATAAATGGTGGATGTGCTGCCTGTTTTGGCATTGCAATACATAATTTTGGACTCATTTTGCTTGCGATTGAGCTGTTGTATTATCAATTCGTCGCTGTTTGCCGCCCATTCCATCCGTGGCACGTAAGTATTGTTAGGCACGCCCGGAATATCCATCCACTTTGTCTTGCCTCGCTTAACATCCACCACACCTATTTTATAAGGAGAAGGAAATTCGCCCACTTTTGGGTATTCAACAGGGATGATAAAAGGATAAATCGAGTCCGTTGTGTTCAACATATCGTAGTTACGAATTTTGTTGGCATCAATTTGCCAATACGCAATCTTTTTGCTGTCAGGACTCCAACGGAAGCCGTCGCGGCAGTCAAATTCCTCCTCATACACCCAATCGAATGTGCCGTTGATGAGTTTAGGTGTACCATTTGTTTGGGTCAATGCCTTGATTTTGCCATTCGACAAGTCTTCAACATACACGTTGCGCTCGCTCACATAAGCCGCTTTGCTGCCATCGGGAGAGATTTTAGCAAACATCAAAGAGCTTTCAGGCATTGTTTTACCCAATTGACTCAATTTTTTACTTTTTAAATCCAACACCCAATAGTCGCCGCGTGTATCGTAACGCCACACTCGTTTTGAGTTGGTATAAATTAGCACTTTACTATTGTCGTCCGTAAAAAAGTAGTTGCGGATACTGAGGGGGGTCGTTTTACCAGTCGGCGTGAGTTGTTGTTGCGTCACCAACACCGTTTTTTGCATATCGGGCAGGTTGAATTGCACAATTTCGCCTTTGTCTTGACGTAAATAACCTTTGCCGTCTTTTGTCCATTTCAAGCCTTGGGCAAAAAAGACGTTGACAACCAAAAGGCAGATGATGAAACTAAGAATCTTCTTCATTGAGTTGGTTTGATTAAAGATGAAAAATGTAAAAATAGACATTTTGAAGGGCGTAAAATTACTATTTGTTCAATTCATTACGTGGGTTATTGGGTAAACAACATGAAATAATATACGAATGGTTGAAATAGGCGTAAACAATAACGCAGTCCACAACTTTGATAAGGTGGGTGAGGCGCTCATAAAATTTACACAAAACTCTTAGGCTCGCCGCGATGATGGTGGTACAGCTGCCCATACTAAGGGGGTAATCCTATTATCCATAAATAAAATTTATTTTTATAAAAAATACAAATAATGTGTTGTATCTATTGACATGTATTAATATATAATATATTTTTGTATGACTTTATAGTGAAGATGTTATCCTCAAAATACGCTTCCAATAAAGCAGATTCAACAATTCATTAAAATTTAAAAACGTTTTTCAAATGACTAAACTCCTTCAGAATCGCGTCCCTGACGGACTGCCAAAGGAAACCATCAAGGTTTACGGAACTGACCTCAAAGCGGCACGTAGTAAACTCGTTCCAACACCCGTTGTGGACGATGATGACTACAAAGCTTTTGATAAAATGGGTGCTATCAAACGCGGCGAAGCAGAAGATACCTTAAAAGTGCTAAAAAATTTTGGTGCTGTTTTTCCTTTACCGCTTTCACTGACTGTTATTGATAATGGTTTATCGGTTTTTGACAATGCCGACGATGCCATTGCTTTACATAATGCTGATATTGCTGACCTCACGCGCTTGAAAGGTATGGGTGGCGTGACAGCTTTGAACATGATTAAATGTTGCGAAGACTACATTTATCAACAAGCTGACCTCGGCAATGAAGAGGCTATTTTAGCCAAAAACGCCATCGAGAAGTTGGTGCGCAGTTCTGATAAAAAAGGTGCAAGCAAGGGCGATAAAGCCAATAGCAAAACAACAGACAAAACGGGTGAAACATCACCCGCCAAATAGTCTCATTGGCTTTTTATTGTAAAACAAAAGCATCGTTGGCATTTTACCCGCCAGCGATGCTTTATTTTTGTGCTTTAACTTTCCAAAAGTTGCTAATTCTTGAAAATTTGAGTGATTTCGATGCCTTAAAACACGACATCTTTTATGTCAAACCACACCATCGATGCCTATAAACCATACCATCAATGCCCCAAAACAGGG
>JAYTUR010000926.1:0-3593 GCA_043744475.1 Saprospiraceae bacterium
TCATTGCGAGGAACGAAGCAATCTGTTTTGCTGTTCACAGACTCTTTTTAGTTTTCTGCTGAAATTAAAAGATTGCTTCGTTCCTCGCAATGACGTAAGCGTTCCTCGCAATGACGTTCGTTCCTTTTTTTTCGTTACTTACGCCGCTGCGCCAACCCACGCAATCCCAAAGGGTCTTCTTTACCAAACTGATACAAAGCGTTTTGCACACAAGGGTCAGATTCGTTCATAATGCCATAATAACCTTCATCGCCAAATAGTTGCCTTGCAATGCGTGCTTTTATCAAACGACGTAACGGTTCTTTGACACGTTGTATTTCATTCCAAACGCTTTGGACATTATGCCGTTCAGCGTATTTCAAAAATTCAGAAAAGGAATAATCCGTCACCCTAAAATTGCTTTGAAAGATTTGCCAATTGTCAAATTTCAACTCTTTTCGATGCCCCATATAGTATTGGAAAGCATACTCTGAAGCCCATGTTTTGGCATTTTGATAATATTCATTTTTCAAATAAGGCTCAATAGCTATAAACACATCGGGCGTAATGCCGCCGCCGCCATAAACCCAACGCCCACTTGCCGTTCTGTAACGCGTGGTATCTATCCGAACAATGCTATCAGCAGAACTTAATTCGCCTTTTCCGTAGCGATTGTCGTATTCCATTTCGTATTCCATACGGGTTTTGCCCTTATACGGCTTCTGAATACTGCGACCAATCGGCGTATAATAACGTGCCACTGTCAAACGCAATTCCGAACCATCGCGCAATTCATAAGGCTCTTGAACCAATCCTTTGCCGAAAGTACGGCGACCGATGATGATACCTCTATCCCAATCCTGCACCGCCCCTGCGATGATTTCGCTTGCAGAAGCCGAGCCTTCATCCACTAAAATAGAGACTTTACCGACTTTATAGCGTTGTCGTCCCGTCGTTTTATATTCATTTTGATGCACCGTCCGACCTTTGGTCATTACGAGCAATTTGTCTTTATCGGGAAACAATTGCGAGAGAATATCAACAGCTTTGTCGAGATAACCGCCTGGATTGCCCCGCAAATCAATCACTAAGTCCCTAACACCCTTTTTTTCAAACAAAAATTCCATCGCCTGCATAAACTCTTGCGATGTATTTGAGCTAAAACGAATGATTTTAATGTAACCTGTCTGGTTATTCAATACCGAAGCACCATCAACACTATGAACAGGAATGCGGTCGCGTTCCAGATTAACCACGCGTTGGCGTGCATCACCTTCCCTCAAAATCGTAAATTTGAGGGGCGTTCCCCGTTTGCCGTGCAATTTACTAATGAGCCAACGTTGGTCTTTGCCTATGGCTGATGAGTCGCTAATAGTAATAATTTTATCGCCGGGCATCAAACCTGCTTTTGCGGCTGGACCGTCTGACAAAGGGGTAACAACGGTAATTGTATCGCCAAAATTCAAGGTTTCGATGCCGATACCTTCATATTCGCCATCGAGTTCCTCGTTTACTTGCGACAATTCATTGAAGGGAATATAAACAGAATGGGGGTCGAGTTCTTGCAAAATATTGTTGATGGACTTGTCAACGAGAAAATTATTGCTGACTTTATCCACATATTTCGCATCTACATAGCGCAAAATTTCCTCCATGCGCCCCTGTCCGATGATTTCTTCGGCATCGGATTGGGTGATATTTTTTTTAGGTGAGGACTTAACGAGTGGCTCATTTTTCAATTTCATACCAACAAAAATGCCGCTTACCACTGCTAAGGACAATAACAGTGGCAATAGAACCTCTCGTTTCGGCGCTTGTATGTTTTGGGAAATTTGTTCTTTATTATCAGACATGAAGACCTATTTCTTTCTAAACGTTTAATAAAATGTCAGTTATACTGTGGGGTCGTCTAACAACTTCTAATCTATCATAAACACTTACACCTCAATATTTTGCAAAAGTATAAAATTCATGGGCGAAAAAGAATATTGGCTAATTTTAGTTTTAGTATTCAAAAGGGATTTCGCTGTGAACTTATGAATCGTCACATTATTTGACTAAAATTGCCCATTATTAAGATTTTTAGTTCTAACACGAATTTCACTAATTTCACGAATTAAACAAATTATATTTCGGCTAATTCGTGTCATTCGCGAAATTCGTGTTAGAAAATTAATTCAATAACTAAACAACAAGAATGATGAAAAAGCAAATTTTAACCATTTTCCTATTCCTTTTTGCATTTATACTGAGGGGTCAACAAACTGACCCGTGGAACATCGTTGCAAAAAATATTGACCCTTCAAAATACTACGGCGTGACGGTTGCCAATGGTATGATTGGTCTCATTTCTTCCGCTCAACCTTTGCGGGTCAACGAAGTGGTGCTGAATGGCGCATTCGATACTTATGGTCGCGGGCGTGTGTCGAATATCATGAAGGTTTTTAGCTTCGCTAATATGAACCTTGAAGTCAATGAAAAGCGAATAGGACGCGACAATATTGCGAATTATGTCCAAACATTGGACATGAAAAACGCCGCTTTGGCAACCACTTTCGATTACGCCGACATTCTTTCCGTCAAACATGAAGTCATGGCGTTGCGCCAAATGCCGCATACCGCTATGATAAATGTGACAATTACAGCTAAAAAGGCGTGTGAAATCTCTCCTGCGAGTGTCATTGAGTCGCCCGACAATTTGAAAGATGTCAAAAACTTTTATGCTGAAATTGACCGTCCACACATCATCATTCCTTTGATGACTTCCGTTGCTAAATCACCTACGGGTCGTTTAACTCTTGCGGTGTCCAATACTTTTCTTTTTGATGAAAAACACGGCTCTGAACCGCGTTTGATTCATGAAGAGTGGGATAACAATATGCATCTGTTGAAATTCAAGAAAAAATTGGCGGCAGGAGAAACCTATTCTTTCAGCGTCATCGGTTCAGTTATTTCGACGGCTCAAAGCGCAGACCCACAAAACGAAGCAGAACGGATGACCATTTTCGCGGCTTTAGAAAAACGGGAACGCCTCTTGCAACGCCACCGTGACGCTTGGGCGAAGTTGTGGGAATCCGATATTATCATCGAAGGCGACCCCTCAGTACAACCCGTACAAAATGCCGTTCGTTCGGCTTTGTATCATTTGTATTCCTTTGTGCGTGAAGGCACGTCTTATTCTTTGTCTCCGATGGGTTTATCGGGTTTGGGTTACAATGGACACGTTTTTTGGGATACGGAATTATGGATGTATCCGCCGTTGCTCGCTTTACATCCCGAAATGGCACGTTCGCCAATGGAATATCGCTTCAAAAGTTTGGAAGCAGCCAAAGCCAATGCCGTTAGTTATGGCTATAAAGGTGCAAAATATCCGTGGGAAGGCGACGATACAGGGCAGGAAGGTACACCCGTTTGGGCTTTGTCAGGTCCTTTTGAACACCATATTACAGGTTGCGTCGGCTATGCGATGTGGAAATATTATCAAGTAACAAAAGATAAAAACTGGTTACGTGAAAAAGGTTATCCAGTCATAAAAGGTACAGCCGACTTTTGGGCGAACCGCGTGGAAATGGGTAAAGACGGCAAATACCACATCAATAACGTGGTTTGTGCCG
>JAYTUR010000927.1:0-3592 GCA_043744475.1 Saprospiraceae bacterium
GAAAATAAACTCTACCTCAACAAAGGAAAACTACGATTTCAAGATATTACCGCCAAAGCAAACGTTCAAAAGCAACCCGAGCAATGGTCATCAGGCATCAATATGCTTGACATCAACAGAGATGGCAAACTCGATATTTACATTTGTAACACCTTCAAAGAAAAACCTGAACTAAGAAAAAACCTTTTGTTCATCAATCAAGGCAATGATACTGAGGGGGTACCTCATTTCGCAGAAATGGCTAAAGAATATGGTCTCGACGACACTACTCACGCCTCCAATGCCCAATTTTTTGATTTCGATAACGATGGCGACCTCGATATTTTTATCGCTACCAACTACATGGATACCAAATATCCGAACCAATATTTTCCAAAAGTGTTGGATGGCTCATCGCCCAATACAGACCGTTTGCTACAGAATAATTTCGACCCCTCAGTAAATCACCCCGTTTTTACCGATATTTCAAACAAAGCGGGCATAAAACTCGAAGGTTATAGTCACAGTTCATTGATTTCAGATTTCAATAAAGATGGTTGGCTCGACATTTATGTAGCCAATGACTACGTGACAAACGACCTCATTTACATCAATAACCACGACGGCACATTTACTAATCAAGTTGCAACGATTTTCAAACATCAAGCCGCTTCAGCTATGGGCAGCGATGTAGCAGATATCAATAACGACGGCAAACTTGATGTTTTCACAACCGAGATGATGCCTTACCACAACAAGCGCAAAAAGGTGTTTTTGAGTGCCAATAATTACAATAATTACATCAACAACGAAGCCTTTGGATACCAATATCAGGTTTTCAGAAATATACTCCAACTCAATCGCGGACAAAACCCTGAAACAGGTTTGCCCACGTTTAGCGATGTCTCTTTTATGGGTGATGTTCAAGAAACAGAATGGTCGTGGACACCGCTAATGGCGGATTTTGACAATGACGGCAACCGTGATATTTTCATCACAAACGGTTTTCCAAAAGATGTGACTGACCATGATTTTGGTGCATATCGCAACTCCGTTAGTAACCTTGTTGACCCGATGTCGCTTCAAAAACAAATTCCTCAAATCAAAGTGCCTAAGTTTTTGTTCAAAAATGAAGGAAATTTGCACTTCAAAGACGTTTCCAAAGAATGGGGCGTGGCGGTTTCTGCTTTTTCAAACGGTGCCGCTTATGCCGATTTGGACAACGACGGCGACCTCGATTTGGTGGTTAATAATATCAATGACAAAGCCTTTCTTTTTCAAAATACTTTAAATGATGGTAGTAAAAAAACGAATTTTCTAAGGCTCAAAATTGAAGGCGAACAGCCGAATACCGATGCTTTTGGTGCAACGGCAACCATTTTTTTTAATGGCATACAGCAAATTGCCCAAGTTGTTTCAGCGCGTGGCTATATCTCAACCTCTGAAAATCTGATTCATTTTGGCTTAGGTAATGCGACAAAAGTGGATTCTGTTATTGTCCAATGGCAAAATGGCAAGACAGGAAAATTGACAGAACTGCCTATTAACCAAACAGTTACAGTTAAATTTGCCGAAACTCAAAACTCAAAACTCAAAACTTTATACCCCCCGCAGTATAAAAACCCTTTTGCGCTTTTCGATGACCTCAATCCAAGCACTTTTGGTTTGGATTTCATGCACCGTGATTCAGATTTTATTGATTTCAATTTTCAGAAAACAATACCGCATAAATTCAGCCAATACGGTCCCTCAATTTCCGTAGGTGATGTCAATGGCGATGGACGCGACGACATTTACATCGGCGGCAGTGCCTTGTATGATGCGACTTGGTTCATTCAATCCGCAGATGGTCGCTTCATAAAAAAGACTATTTCCTACAAAACTGACCCTAAAAAACAAGAAGAAGAACTAGGAACGCTCCTTTTTGATGCCGATGGTGATGGTGACCTCGACCTCTACATCGTGCATGGCAGTGGGCAATATCCCAAAAATTCGCCATTCTATCAAGACGTTTTATGCGTCAATGATGGTAAAGGCAATTTCAAAATTGCGCCAAACGCTTTGCCCGTAGAAACCTCTTGCGGTCAAGTCGTCAAAGCTGCCGATTTTGATGGTGATGGCGACCTCGATTTGTTCGTGGGTGCAAGGGTTTTGCCGATGACCTATCCAAAAGCTGACCGCAGTTTCATTTTGAGAAATGATTCAAAAGAGAAAGATAAACCCGTTTTTACGGATATTACCCTTGAAATTTGTCCAGAAATTGCCAATATTGGTCTCATAAGCGATGCCATTTGGACAGATTTTAATGGTGATAACCAACCCGATTTGATACTCGCTGGCGAATGGATGCCTTTGACTTTCTTTCAAAATGATAAAGGAAAACTAAAAAACGTAACGACTCAAACCGGCATAGGCGACAAAGTCGGATGGTGGACAAGCCTTGCCGCCGCCGATTTTGACAACGATGGCGATGTGGACTATATGGCGGGCAATTTTGGTGAAAATATTTACTTCAAATGTGCCTCAAACGAACCCCTCAGTATTTACGCTAAAGACTTTGATAATAATGGTCTGTACGACCCTTTCATCTCTTGTTTTTGGCGAGACACCGCAGGTAATCGCAAAGAATTTTTCTATCACACCCGTGACGATATGGTCAAGCAATTGGTTCTCATTCGCAAAAAATTTTTGACTTATGGCGATTATGGCAAAGCTACTGTTCAAGATGTCTTTTCTCCAAAAGAATTAGAAGGCGCACAAATATTGAGGAGCAATTGGTTATCAACGAGTTATATTGAAAATTTGCGCAACGGAAAATTCAAAATAACGGCTTTGCCGACTGCCGCACAACTCGCACCGATATATGGCATGATGCCTTATGACGTGGACAAAGACGGTCTTTTAGACCTCTTGATGGTTGGCAATGACTTTGGTATGGAACTCCTTCAAGGTCGCGCCGATGCCTTCGACGGTTTGGTCTTAAAAAATATGGGCAATAATCAGTTCAAATCCATTGAGCTTGACGAAAGTCATTTTTATATGCCAAACGATGCCCGAGCTTTGACCCGTATCAATGCCAATGGCAAAGAATTGTTTTTGGCAAGCCAAAACAAAAGTGTTATGAAAGTTTTTTCCCTGAAAAATAGTGAAAGTTCAAAATCCATACCCCTCAGTAAAAACGAAGTAAAAGCCTTGATTTCCTTGAAAAATGGGCAAAAACGCTTGACAGAATTTTATTGGGGCAGCACGTTTCTATCACAAGAAGCGCATCGTTTTATACTCGATGCAGCAATGCAACAAGTTACTTTTTATGATAAAAATAATAAAGAAACCCGTAGCATTACACCACAAAACATACAGTAGCACGGATTTCAACCCGTAATGTCTTTAAAAAATAATGGATTAAAACCCGTCCTTCTATTTTATTAAAATCACTATTATGAAAGCTAATCTATTATTAATCATCAGTTTATGCACATTGATTTCTTGTAAAGAGAACAAACCTGCTAAACCGACAACAACAGACGTTGCGTACCTTCATGCAGCACAAAAAAAGCTAACAGACATCATCATTACTGATATTTTTACACCGCCTGTGGCAAGTCGCGTCTAT
>JAYTUR010000928.1:0-14185 GCA_043744475.1 Saprospiraceae bacterium
TGGCTCGAAACAGCCGTTTCAAGTGACGTAAGTGGCGTATTATATTTAATAATTGAGGTTGACGACTTCAAAAGCCGACCATAAGACAAACCAAACAGGAAAGATCGTTTATAATATTTTTTTTCAAAATTTGGACTTAGATGAAAGTTACTAAAAAGTGCAATTTCACTGTATGCCAACGAAAAGGTGCTGAAATAATTATTATCGAAGCCTAAGCCATTAGCCGGTATGTCTGTATTGGGTTTTGCACCTTTTGCATTGTAGAGCAACTCAGTACCGATTTCAATATCAGGTCTGATGTATAGGCTGGCGCCTAAACCCAAGCTAACACCTGGCTGACGATAGCCTTCTTGTTTGTCTCCATCTATTTGCGAAAAATTGATGCCAGCAAGAGCCGTGGCTTTAAAATGGGCTTGCGCTATAATGCTCCCCTCAGTAAAAAAAAGAAGTAAGACAACTATAAATGTTTTGCAATCGTTGTTCATATCAAAATTATTTACTTAAATTGTACCAAAATTACTTTTTTTATTTCACAATTTTAAAAAAATAAAAATGAAAAAATTTAAACTTTTTGCATTATTCCTTTTTCAAGGATTCATGACTTTCGCACAAGCTCCGGCTGCCTTAGCGACTTCGGGGCGTTTAACTTTGCCTTCAATGGATGAACGTTTTCAATATATTTACCCATACGATGGACGCGAAAAACCACTCGTTGGCGAGCGTTATTTCTACGACAGTCTCTATCGGGAAGGCGAATTGAAAACGACTAAGAGGCTTTACACCACCCAACTGTCTTATCGTTTTGACCAAATTGAGCGCACTGTTCAGATAAAAATGGAAAACGACAAGCAAGTTTATCTCTATGAGAGAGATATTGAGTATATAAAGTTGTTTATAGAGAACAAAACTATCGTATTTGTTCCTGTAACAGTGCCAAATGGACGTAAATTGACGATGGTTCAAGTCATTTATAAAAGCCCAACAATGGAGCTTTACCGCGACCCGCGCAAATATATTTTCCGAGTCAAAAGCGAGAATATTGATGGTTACAGCTCGGAAAAAGTTTATGATGAAATCAGAAAAGATTACCGTTATTACTTTCGCAAAGGGGAAAAAGGTGTGTTCAAAGAGGTAAAAGTTGATGTAAAGTCTTTTGTGAATGTTTTACCCGAAAAACGGACTCAGATTATTCAGTTGTTCCGAAAAGGACAAACAAAAGGAGGTTTGACGGTTACTAAACTGGGAGAGATAATGGCGGAATTGGATAAAAAAGAGGATTTGAATTGAGATAAAATAAATGCCTGAAAATGACCCCCTCAGTATTCACAACAAAAAAAGGCATCGCTTACGGTTTTCGTTGGTGATGCCTTTTTGTTTTGAATATTCTTTATATCTTTGCATAAACAAACATCAAACAAAACGTATAATGAGCAAAACGACTAAAATTCCGAATCCACCAATTTTTCGTTGGTCTCCTAAACATTTGAACCATATTGCTGAAAATATCGTTTTTAAGAAGAGAAATGTTTCGTTTTTAGCTATAAATCATATTTTTAGACAACCCAATACCCATAAAGTCAAACCTTCGAGTTTTGGAAATGGTCATTTTGAAGTGAGTGACTTTGTGCCTACACTACGAAATGACCTTTTAAGAACACGTGCCGAAAGACTAAAAGTGATTTTTAGGTTTGATGAACAAAACAATATCATCGTTATAACAGCAATGAGCGAAAATGACAGCAACTAAATTAACAAATACTGAAATAGAAGACATATTACAAAATATGTCCGCAGCAGAGTTATGGCAACTTGATGCTGATGTTGAACCGATTAATTTTAATTATTCGAAAGACGAAATTGAGAAATCTAAAAAAATCTATGACATCATGGATTTGACGGATTTGGAATATGCCGACATTGAATATTTGTTGTATGAACCACATAAAGCGCGTTTGTGTGATATAGAAACCTATTGCCGCGTTATGAAAATAGATGTTTTAGCTTTCATTCAGAAAGCATTAGTTTGACCCCCTCAGTATTCACAACAAAAAAAGGCATCGCTTACGGTTTTCGTTGGTGATGCCTTTTTTATTTGTATTTTTGCGAAATTTTTTGAACGTTAAAATAATATTTCAATGAAATACATACTTATTCCATTTTTGTTTTTAGTTATAAACTTTGGTTGTTCTCAAAATTCAATTAAAGATATGGCATCTCTTACTCTCAGGGAATTTGTTGGATTAGATAGGCTTGATACTCAACAAAGAGACTCCTTTTTAATAACTAAAGGCTTTCTGAAATTTAGAGATGATTCGGCAAAGAGTGTAAAAGATTATGGGAAGGATAAACCTTTGGATAAAGAATGTTACTCCGAAGGTGTCTATTTCTCATCGGAATATATTGCCTATGGATTTTTAGGTAAAGCCAATTTCATCAAATATGAATCTTTGAAGAAACAAGTAACCAAAGAAAAATTTACTTTTCATAGAAATATAAATTTCAAAAGTGGCGAAGAAATTGAATGTTATTTAAGCGAAGATAAAAATTTTGAATTAGGTTTTTTTATTGCTGATTCCAAATCAGCGCAAAACTCTTGCGATGATATTGGATACCGAATTGTTCTTCTAAAATATTAATGTATATGACATCCAGAGAAATACGCAAAGCGTTCCTCGACTTTTTCAAATCAAAAGGACATAAAATCGTGCCTTCCGCACCTTTGGTGCTTAAAAATGACCCGACATTGATGTTCACCAATTCGGGTATGGTGCAATTTAAAGACTACTTTTTGGGCAACGGTACGCCCCCCTCAGTAAGGATTGCCGATACGCAAAAATGCCTCCGCGTGTCGGGCAAACACAACGACTTGGAAGATGTGGGCTTTGACGGCACGCACCATACCATGTTTGAAATGTTGGGTAATTGGTCTTTTGGCGACTATTTCAAGGCGGAAGCGATTGATTGGTCTTGGGAATTACTCAATAAAGTGTTGGGTTTACCTGCTGACCGTTTGTACGCCACTGTTTTTGGCGGCGATGAAAAAGAGGGCTTGGCTTCTGACGAAGAAGCGCGCACCTATTGGCTTAAATATTTGCCCGCTAATCAGATTCTCGACGGCAATAAAAAAGATAATTTTTGGGAAATGAGCGCACAAGGACCTTGTGGTCCGTGTTCCGAAATCCACTTCGATTTTCGCAGCGATGAAGAACGTGCAAAAGTCCCGGGCGAGAAATTGGTGAATATGGATGACCCCTCAGTAGTGGAGATTTGGAACAACGTCTTTATGCAATTTGAGCGCAAAGCAGACGGTTCTTTGGTCGTTTTACCCGCACAACACGTGGATACAGGCATGGGTTTCGAGCGTTTGTGCATGATTTTGCAAGGCAAAAACTTTACATATGACACCGATATTTTCACGCCATTTATCCAATTGGTTGAAAAAGAAAGCGGCAAAACATATATAGGCAGCTACGACAGAAACGCCAAAATAGACGTGGCGATGCGGGTTATTGTTGACCACATTCGTGCGGTGGCGTTTACGATTGCCGATGGACAACTACCGGCTGCAAATGGTGCGGGATATGTGATTCGGCGCATTTTACGTCGGGCAGTGCGCTATGCGTATTCGTTTTTAGATGTCAAAGAGCCGCTTTTGATGAAATTGATTCCACTTTTGGCATCTGAATTTGCCGATGTTTTCCCTGAACTCAAAGCGCAAGAAGCGTTTGTTCAAAAGGTGATTTTGGAAGAAGAAAAGTCGTTTTTGCGAACTCTGGAATTGGGTTTGAAGCGTTTTGAGACGCTAAATACTGAGGGGGGCATAGTCAAAGGTTCAGAGGCTTTTGAGATGTTTGATACTTATGGTTTTCCTGTTGATTTGACGGAATTGATTGCTCGCGAACGGGGTTTGAGTGTGGATACAGCCGAGTTCGATAAATGCCTTTTGGAACAAAAACAACGCTCAAAACGCGATGCCGAAAAGCAAGTCGGCGATTGGGTAATTGTAATTGACGAAGCAGGTGTTGCATTTGTTGGTTACGACCAATTGACGGTTGATGATGCTAAAGTATTGAAATACAGAGCTGTTACGGATAAAAAAGGACTGCAATATCAGATTGTATTGAACTGCACACCTTTTTATGCAGAAAGCGGTGGACAAGTGGGCGATACAGGTGCGATGTATTTTGATGGCGAACGCATTGCGGTTTTGGATACCAAAAAGGAAAATGATTTGGTCATTCATATTGTCAATGAATTGCCTGAAAACATATACGACCCAAATGTTAAAGCAGAAGTGGATAAAACAAAACGTCAAGCGATTTCTCAAAATCACACGGCAACACACTTGATGCACGCCGCTTTACACGCTGTTTTGGGTAAACATGCGGTTCAAAAAGGACAAAATGTGGACGATAAACGTTTGCGTTTTGACTTTTCTCATTTTCAAGGTGTTTCAAAAGAAGAATTGGCGCAAATCGAAGATATTGTAAATGATAAAATTTGTGAAAATATTGCATTGCAAGAAGTCCGAAATATGCCGATTGAAGATGCGCGTAAAACAGGTGCAATGATGCTGTTCGGTGAGAAATATGGTGAAACAGTGCGTGTTATTACGTTTGATAAGGATTTCAGCCAAGAGTTGTGCGGTGGTACGCACGTACAAGCAACGGGTGAAATAGGACTGTTTAAAATTGTTGCTGAAAGTGCCGTGGCGGCGGGTGTCAGACGTATCGAGGCTTTTACTGGTCGTACAGCCAGAGAATATGTCAAATCAGAAATAGCTGAATTGGATAAAATCCGTGATATTTTCAAAAATCCGAAAGAAACAGCTAAAAAGGTAGATGCCCTTTTTGATGAGAATAAAGCCCAACGCAAGCAAATTGAAACAATGCACATCGAACAAGCGGCGGGTTTACAGAAAGATTTGCGCTCACAATTCGTTAATACTGAGGGGGTCAATATGCTCATTAAACAAATTGCTTTGAGTGATGTGAATGCGGTTAAAACATTGGCAACCAATCTTGAAAAAGAAATCGGCAACGCTGTTATTGTTTTTGGAACGGTCAATAATGACAAACCACAAGTGACTATTTGTATGAGTCCTGATTTAGCAAAAGCTAAAAATTGGAATGCGGGTTTTATGGTGCGTGAATTGGCGAAAGAAATCAAAGGCGGCGGCGGTGGTTCTGCGTTTTTTGCTACGGCAGGTGGTACAGATACTGAGGGGTTAGTTAAGGCGTTGGAGAAGGCGGAGGGATTGTTGAATTGATTCAAATTCTATTTATGAATTATAAACAATAAAAATTAGTAAGCCTCTTATTTTAGAAGGAATAAATCGGCTGACTCATTAAATTTGAGGCAGCCGATTGTGTTTTAGACCATTTTACTGCACCGTCAACGTCAACGTCAAAGGCGTAATATTCCCATCTTTATCCGTCACCGTAAATGTCCATTTTTCAGTGCCTGCTTGATTACGCGTCGTGATAGTCACATCTTGTTCAAAATGCGCCACATTAGCCGCTGGAATGTCGAAATTTTGCTTCGTTGTTGTCGTTGTGGCACCGTCATAAGCGTAAGAGACATTCAAAGTCTTCAAATCATCTTCTACCTTATCAGCTGTGATACCCACTTTCACGGCGGCGTTTTTTGCAACTGTTTTGTCGGCAGAGGTATAATCTGTGCCTGCTTTAAACACAACTTTGGGTGGCACGTGTGCATCTTTTTTACATGAAGTAACCAAAGCAATGAGGACTAAAAAGCCCATAATTTGAACTAAACTTTTCATTTTAATGACATTTTAATTGATTGATAAAATAATTTTTTAAACACTAATTGAGCTGATACGACGGATTTTCGCTGATTTAGTTTCTTTCAAAATGACAAAAAAGAAATCAGCAAAAATCTGTCGTATCAGTTCAATCAGTGGTCTTTTTTTTAAAACTGATAACCCACATTCAAAACCATATCGCGCCCCATATCCCGAATGCCGAAATACTTGAACCGCGAGAGGTGGTCGTTGTAATATTCATTCGTCAAATTCCGACAAGTCAGTAAAAATCGCAGACGTTTGTACGTCGTTCCTGCACCCATATTTAAGAGTGTATAATGTGGCGTCGCCGTTTCAAATTCGGCTGGATGCGTTTGCGCTTGCGTGAAAGAAGCACCAAAAGTCAAATAGGAATCTTGTAAAAATGCTTTGTTTTTAAACAAAAATACTTTTATTTCGCTTTGCAAACGATTGGCAGGCGTAAAAGGCAACCACGTACCGTCGTCGCGTCGGGCATCTAAATAGGCATAGTCAACAGTCCATTTTATACGGCTTTGCCAATACGTTACACCTGTTTCGAAGCCTTTCAAAGTCGCGTCCGCTTGTTTGTAGGCATAGATGTCAAAACCCACGTATTCCTTGCCCGTTGGTGCGAGGTGGATATAATTCAAGAAGCGATTTCTGTAAACCGACCCCCTCAGTATAAATTCTCCTTTGCCAACAAAAAGATGCAGATTGGCAGATAAATCGGCGTTTAAGCATTGCTCAACTTTAAGCTGTGCGTCGCCCACTTCCCACCGTTTTGTGCCTTCGTGCAAGCCATTAGCAGACAGTTCTGCCAAGTTGCCAGAGCGATAACCCGTTGCGACATCGCTTTTTATGTCAAAATGACCGCCTTTGAAATCTTTGTTGTAGGTCAAACCAGCAGAACCATTCAAGGCATCGAAAGGACGTGAAAAAGGTGCGACAGGGCTTGTCGGTGGATTCAAATCTGATGTCAAAAACGTGCGGATATGACGACGGTCGTAGCGCAGACCCGCTTCAAAATTCAGTTTGTCATAGAGAAACCGTTTTTTGAGATAGCTGTAAACCGACCCCTCAGTAGTTGTGGCATCTGGAATGATGATGCGGCTGCCGTAATTGGTATTGTTTTGCCACATACCCGCCGCGCCGTTTATCCATGTCAATTTGTTGTCGTATGGCTTTTCCCAATCTGCTTTGATAGAAAAAGTATTCAGAAACATATTCAAACTTATGCGATTGCCGCCCTCTTGCTCCTGACGTAAATTGGTGTGAATGCCGCCCGTAATAGTCAATTTGGCATCGTTTTTAAGCGAAAACGTATTTTTACTCGTCAAAACTGTAAAAAAGACAGAGTGATGGGGTCCATCAAATTGACGACTCAAACGATTGTCCGTAGCCTTGCGGTCAAATGTGTCGAGGATAAAACCAAATTGACTGAACGAAATTTGCACCCTATTTTCCGATTGAAAATGGTCTTTGTTAATCAAATAACCACCTTTCAGATTGTACGTTGCAAAGCGGCTGTTTAAGATGCGGTTGCCTTTGCCGTCCGAATAGTCGGCATGACTTTCAAAGCCCCCCCTCAGTATCAGCGTGTTTTTTAGGTGTTTTTTAAACCCATAATCCAACCCGATACCATAAGTATTGCTAAATGTTTTGAGATTAAAACTTTGGATTTGTTTTAGTGCCGATTGTGAAGGAAAACCTTCCTCAATCACATTCACCACGCCGCCCATCGCATCAGAACCAAACAGCAATGCCGCAGGGCCTTTTATCAATTCCACCCGTTCCACACCCATATCGCTCAAACCTAATCCGTGTTCGTCTTGCCATTGTTGGTTGTCAAAACGCATACCACCGACATTCACTTGCAAACGATTGCCGTACAAACCCCGAATGACAGGTTTGGAAATCGCGCCCGTTGTGAGTTGACTCACGCCTGGCAGTTGCGCGAGAGCATCAGACAGACTCATCGCGCCGTGTTCTTTCATTTCGCTGTTTGTCATCGAAACAATGTTGCGACTCGTGGAAATGAAAGAGGGTTTGGTTTCTGTTATAAAAAAAGTGGGCAATATTGAATCGTTGGTTGCCTTCGCAGTGGGTTTTTGAGCCATAATGCACAACGGCAATAGGCAAATACCAACTACACAAGCCACGACTTTTGCAAGACTTTTTACCATAAAACAGCTTTATAAGGCGTGTTTTAGTCTTTCTTTATGCTTGTAAAACGATGTTGTAAGATTGTTTCTAAAAGTGTAAATTCTCCATTTTACGCTTGAATGCTATACTTATCTATAACATAATAATTTTATCGCTGTGACGGTTCGCGCATCGCTGTGACGATTCGTAAATCGCTGTGACGATTTGTGAATCGCTGTGACGATTCGTGAATCGCTGTGACGATTCGTGAATCGCTGTGACGGTTTGTGAATCGCTGTGACGGTTTGTGAATCGCTGTGACGGTTTGTGAATCGCTGTGACGGTTTGTGAATCGCTGTGACGATTTGTGAATTGCTGCGGTAATTTTCTTCCTTCGTAGAAAAAGATTGACACATTAAAAACTTAGGTGTAGTGAGCATTATAGCACCAAACAATACAAACAGGCATGAACTCACTTCCATTCGGTTTTTGACCGCATGAAAAGGAGAATTCTGAATAGAACGCTTTACAAAGCACTAAAAACTAAGCACTTATTAGGAAAATTAAGAAAAAAAGGAGGACTGCACCACGCGAATCTGTGGCGGCGGCGTGTCATTTTGGAGATAAACAGAAGGTATAAAAGTGTTTTTTTCTATAAAAAAACGGGAAAGATTGTCGGATACTGAGGGGGGGCATTGGACATACCAAAGCGTATTGTCAAAGCAAAAATGTTTGAGTAAATGACCAAACAGGAAATGCGTTTTGCCTTGAAAATCAGCATCTTGTTCTTGTTTTTTCTGCAATTCATTGTGGAAGTGGGCAACGAGTTGCGTTTCTTTTTCATCTGAAAAACACGTCACCATTACTGAATCACCCTTTATTTGACGGCTGATAACGTCGTAGTATTTGCCTTTTAATGCCAATTCATCCTTAAAGGCATTGTCATCATTTTTAGAAAAACAGAAAATTTCTTTCTCTTGTTGACCAAAATTTGCCGCCAATTCACAACGCACCGTTTGCCGCCAATTGTACCGAACGACTTGGAACAAAGCGACAAAGCCAACAGTGTTGAACACCAAAACGGCTAAAAGTGATATGACGAGCCTTTTTTTCAATACGATGTGATAAGTGATTAACGGGCAAATGTAGTCATTTTACTTTTCATCTACACAAACAATTGGAGGTATAATAACCTGCATCATGCGTCAAGTTTGAAACATGACGCAGGTTTATCAATATCATTCCTTTTCCACATCTATCCGATTATCGTCTGGCACACGGTCAATCAGCTTATTGTAAGGGTCAATACCTGCGCGAACAGGTTTGCCTTTGACCTTTATCACAATCGTATGCTCGCCATTTGTCAAGCGGTGTTTTTGCAGATACAGCGGTTTTGTGAGCTTTTTACCCTCTTTTGTTACTTCATCGTCGGTGAAAACGCCGATATCTATGTAGTCATTCGTATTAGTGGCTTCCGTTTCATTACCTTTTTCGTCGGCGTACATCTTGCGGGCTTTGACTTTTAAAGTGACTTCGAACTCATTATTACTGAGGGGGGTCGCTTTAGCGGACAAAATACGGTTTTCGTACAAAGCGATTTTCAACCATGAATCTTCTAAGAAGTATTTCAAAGAATCGGGGACGACCTTTTCAATGAAATCGTAAAGATGATAACTGCCCGCAAACGGTGGTGTTTCTTTGAGTGCGAAGCTGTCTCTGAAGCTGCGAATCGCACCGTTTAGTTTGTCTTCACCGATGTAATCCTTCAAGGCATAAAGAATTAAACTGCCTTTTTGATACCATTCGTAAGGGCGATTGCAATTGATGAAAACGTTTTCTTTTTTGCTTTCTCTCGCACGTCCACGCAAATAGCCGTCGAGGTCGTATTTCAAAAAACGCTGCAAATTGTCGCTGCCATAACGGTGTTCAGCAATCATCAAAGCGGAATATTCAGCGAGTGACTCTGAAACGAGGTTTGAACCCCGCGTCATGTTCGGCGTTACTTGATGTCCCCACCATTGATGTGCCAACTCATGTGCGGTGACATAATAGGCGAAATCGTAGTGATTTGGGTCGCTAAAGTCGGCAAACCAACCAAAATCTTCGGAATAAGGCACTGTATTCGGAAAAGATTGGGCAAAGACAGCGTAACGAGGAAATTCCAAAATACGAATTTGGCGATGCTGGTAAGGTCCAAAATTCTTTTCAAAATACGACAAACCATCTTTCAAACTGCTGACAAAACGGTCAAGGTTGTAGGCGTGTTCTGCGTGGTAATAAATCTCGATATTGACATCTTCTCCTTTGGCACTCGTCCATTTATCCTTCAAAACAGTGTATTTTGCCGATACGATATTGAAAAAATAATCAATCTTACTGTCTTGTAGATAATGAAAATAACGCCTGCCGTTCTCTGTCCATTCCTTTTGCAAATAACCGGGCGCAATGGCGATTTGGTCGGGCGTTGTGCTGACCGTACATTCAAAATTGATAAAATCGGCATCGTCGTTGAACAACAAAGTCTTTTCGCCATAAGGGTCGTGGTGTGGCGGCAAATCTTCAGGTTTTTCGGGCAAACCATATTTCTTGCGCTTTTCGTCGCTGCTCAATTCATTGTTCGGGTCATAGCCGATGCTCGGAATACCGCCACTTGTAAATGTGCCGTTTTGAACGATTTCACGACTGAAACCATCGTTGATAAACCCTGGATTTGCTGAAACAATATTAAATTCCAAAGTCGCAGAATCACCCGGTTGCAAAGTGCGCGGCAACTTGTAAATGCGGTAGCCACCTGTATCGGGTTTATCGTAAAACAAGGTGAATTTTGGTCGTTTGACCACATCAAACTTCGAGATACTGAGGGGGGCATCGTCGAAGTTTACAGTATATTTTGCGGTGCCTGTACTCAACAAATGCAGCGAATCAATAGCGACATCGGTTTTGTTTTTGATTTTGAGAATCGCTTTCATCGTCATTTTGCGTTCGTCGGGAAAGACATCAGCGAAGACTCTAACATCCGTTACTTTAGGTTGTGGTAAACGCTCGTATTTTTTGTAGCGTTTTTCGTATTCGACTTGTTGTTCTTCGCCTTCTTTGTTTGTGGTGTATTTATTGGTTTCACTCACGTTTTTGTAGATAAACGCACCGCTGCCTAGCCACAAAACGAGCAACGTTACCATCGTCAAAGTGGTGCTTTTCGACCAACGTTGACCGACCATGCTCAAGCGTTTTTTAAAATTATTCTCTGTGCCACGCGTCCAAAACAAAGCTGCAAACAACAAAAGAATGCCACCGAAAGCCATCCAATAGAAGTTGAACCAAAACAACGGCGCAGCAAAATGCCCAAAGCCGTTCATATCTGAAATCATGTAAGACGGTTTGTAGCTGTAGAAGAACAAATTGTAGTTCATTTCAAGGAAATTGCGCAGCACAAACATCAGAAACCAGAAAGCAATGCCCACAAAATGCCCTAAAAACTTGCTGTTGACCAACGAATGAACAAAAAACGCCAGCATCGCCATTTGCAGATAATCCCAAAACGTAATGAGGTATAAATCAATGAAATAGAACTCGAATTTGAAATGGAAGAAGCCCCGTAAAATTTGTATAACAACGCCTACAAGCATCGGAATTGTCACCAAAACGAAGCAAATACCCACCAAAGCCATGAATTTTGAGCCTAATTGTACCCAATTCGGTATCGGTAGTGCATCGCTGATGTTGGCAAAGTGGGTTGTGCGGTCTCGATGCACCGTTTCACCTGCGTAAAACATCAAGATGATAAAGACAAAAAGGCTGTAATTAAAGGTTTTGAACAAGAGCATATTCATCGTAACAGGACGGTCAGGCACGCCATAATTGAGGTTGCCAATCCAATCATCTAAAAACAAAAAGACGACACCGCCAAGGAGAATGGAGATAAAATAAGCGTCTTTGATGATGTTGCGAAACTCTAATTTACCTAAATTCCAAAGATTTGACCAACTGAATCCATTGCTGAATTGTGGTGTAAAAACGGGTAAACCAATGCGTTTGGCAAGGCTTTTTTCTTCGATATACTGAGGGGTCTTCTTCGACGTCCGCCCAGTGATAAAACGATTGATGGAAAAGCGGAAATACGTTAGACCAATGATGAGCAAACCCAAACCTGACCACAAAAGCCTGTTCTTCAACAAGTTACCAATCATCGGCACCAATTGCGTATTCTGTTCGGCAGGTGTCAAATACTTTGTTGCATTCTGCATGGTATTTACAGCAAAAGGGTCGAGTAAATCCACCAAATCGCGTTTTTCGAGGTCGCGTACTAAGAAATTTGCCAACAAATACATAATAAACAGCATGATTGAAGCTGTATAAAGCACTTTGTTGTTACGCAACCAGCTAACCAAACCAAAGAACACACAACTCGTGAACAGCAAACTCGGCACTAGGATGGTCAAAAACGGTTGGATATAGTAAATCGCCACGTTTGGACCAAATCGTTCAGGCTTTGACCAATCGAATATCGGACCGACCCATGAGCCAATAATGTAACCAGCTATCGCACCCGTACTAATCAAGACGAGAATGGCAAAAGACCCCCAAAAACGTCCCCAAAAGTAAGCCCCTTTGGTAATCGGCGTTGAGAGTAAATACTCTTTGGTGTTGTGTTCCAAATCACGAAACAGAGGTACGCCCATGACTGCTGAACTGATGAGTACGGAAATAATACTCAAAATTGTGAAAAAACGGGCAATCGCTGCGGGTGAATTGTGATATACTTTTTCACTCACACCTGTGCCACCGTTGCCGATGACCAATCCCGTGTAAAGTAGAAAAATGAAAAAGTAGATATACGTCGCAGGGCGTTGCAAGCGGTATTTTAATTCAAAAATAAAGACTGACCAGAACATAATGAAGCGGTTTTAAAGGGTTATTAAATCCATTTTTTCGGAAATGGTATTAAAATAAACGTCTTCAAGCGTGGGTTCCGTAGCAACATAACCCGCTTCAGATGCGTCGTCGCTGACGATGCGAATGAAGAGTTTTCCGCCACTTAGTTGGGTCGAAATGACTTTATGAATAATGCGTTCTGCTTCTAAATCGGCTTTGTCAATGGCTTTTGTCCAGACACGTCCTCGCATACTGGCTACGGCTTCTTGTGGCGTAGCAATGAGCATGACTTCACCACCGCAAATAATGGCAAAACGGTTGCACAATGTTTTTATGTCTTCAACGATGTGTGTGCTTAGGATAACGATGGTTTTTTCCCCAATTTCGCTCAATAAATTGTAAAAACGGTTGCGTTCGGCGGGGTCAAGTCCGGCAGTGGGTTCATCCACAATCAGGAGTTTAGGATTGCCAATTAATGCCTGAGCGATGCCGAAACGTTGTTTCATACCACCCGAATACGTGCCGAGGTTGCGCTTGCGGTCTTTGTGCAAATTGACTTTTTGGAGCAAGGCATCTACCGTTTCCTTACGCTCCCGGCTGTTGACGATGCCTTTGAGTCTCGCGATGTGGTCTAGCATCATTTCAGCACTGATTTTTGGATAAACGCCAAACTCTTGTGGCAAATAACCCAATACTTTGCGGACTTCCTCTTTTTGTTCCGATACATTAATATTGCCCAACTGAATAGAGCCGCTATCGGCATCTTGCAAAGTGGCAATGGTACGCATCAATGACGATTTTCCTGCACCGTTCGGACCTAATAAACCGAACATGCCTTGCGGAATAGTCAATGATACATCGTTTAAGGCTTTTACGCCATTGGAATAGGTTTTGGAGAGATTCTCAATAATCAGCTGCATAGAAGAAACATTTGGTGTGATGAAATAGATTGTTATAACATTGGTTGTACTACTTCGTAAATGTAGTGAAATATTTGAAAATTACTATTTTTTCTTGAAAATATAAAGAAAAAGAGGCTATCTCAACGCTCTGAGACAGCCTCTTGCAAAAGATTATTCGTTTGACTATCTTGTTTAATATCTTCAAAACCCCAACATATCCTTCATCGAAAACACGCCTTTTTTGCCGAAAATCCACTCCGCAGCCAAGACAGCACCCGTGGCAAATCCTTCACGTGAATGAGCCGTATGCGCTATTTCAATTGTATCTATCGCAGAATCGTAGGTAACGATATGCGTTCCAGGCGCAGGGTCAATGCGTTTAGCCGTTATGTTGATGCCATCAGCCGACCCCTCAGTATTACAAACCCATTTTGTTTTTCGTTCCACATTTTCTAAAATGCTGTTAGCCAACGTGATAGCA
>JAYTUR010000929.1:0-3585 GCA_043744475.1 Saprospiraceae bacterium
TTGGACAATCCTGACAAATCTCGTCTTGTTGCTCAAGTGGATATTCAAGATGGTGTGTCTAAAATTTTCAACTGGACGCAACAGGCCGATCCAAATTTCCCTGGACGTATCATCAATGCACCCGTTTTGAAGGTTGATGGCGATAACAAAGGTATTCGGCATACATTCAGCATCAAAGAAGATAAATTTGCAACGGGTGACGATAAAAAATTGATCAACCAAAAGAAATATTATTTTATAGCGATTGCTTATGCCTATAATAATTATGTAAAATTTGATGGCTTGGGTAATCTCGGACAACGTGACCCTTATGTGGTCGGTCGTCGGAATATTGGTGATAAAAACAGAGGTAACAAAGCTTATGTTGTCTTGCCACGTCCCATTGTTGACATCAAGTTAGCGGCTAAATATGGCGAGGGCGCTGTCGTAACACGTATAGACGGTGTGGGCAGCGGCGGCAATTTCCTCGATATTTCAGAAACAACAATTGCTGATATTTTGGCAAAAGGAGCGGCTACTGACGGCTCGATAACCTATAACGCAGGGCGTGCGCCCATTGATGTCAAAGTCGTTAACCCACTTGAAGTAGTTGATGGTACATATACATTACTTATCAAAGATAAAGATTTGACTGATGATGTTGTAGATGACACAGCTCGTTGGGAATTGCGGCGTGAAGGCGAGTCTAGCGTCGTTTTTTCAGAAAGAACAATTGCTAAATTGAATGAACAGATTGTAGCTAAATACGGCTTTTCGGTATCTGTTCGTCAAGTCGCTGAACCGGGTTCAGCCGCAACTTCTGACAAAACAAACGGCGTGGTTGGTTCTGAAATAAAATATAAAAATGCAGGCTTGAATTGGTTAACAGGTGTGCCAGACGACCAACAGTTTGTTCAAGGATTGAATATGTTTAATTATCTTAAAACAGACCCACTTGAAGTTGACTTTTTGCTCGACCCGAACAAGAGTTTATCAAAAATCGCGAATTATGCTTTTGTGCCTTATTCAATCTGCGATTACCGTGCTGATTTACCTGAAAATCAACCTTTCATAACGCCAGCTTGGCAAAGACCGAACAATTCAAATGCACGTGCAAATGGTTTGGCTCGTCTTAACAATGTGGATATTGTTTTCACAAACGACAAATCGAAATGGAGTCGCTGTATTGTGGTTGAAACAGCAGGACCATATTACTACGACCCATCTTACAGAACGGGTGTCAACTTGCCAACAGTCGGTGGTGTCAAAAACTTTGACCTTAGAGGAACCCCCTCAGTAGGAAAGGACGCTGATGCCGTTAACCCGAACAAAGCCGTAGGTCAAGTCTTAGCAGACGAACAAACAGCAGGTATAACAAAAGGTATGGGTTGGTTCCCCGGATATGCTATTGATGTCGAAACGGGACAACGTTTGAATATTTTCTTTGGTGAAAACTCTACTTTCGACCCTAATATTGGTGAATACACTGCCAATTCAAAGGGGATTAATAGAGATATGATTTTCAATCCAAGCGACCAATTCTATCTAAATGTTGCGTCAGCGACACCTTCGCCCGCTACATTTGCCTACAATGCTTTTGTCGGGGGGCAACACATGGTCTATGTTACTAATACGCCTTATGACAACTGTGCGTCAATACGCGACGGTTTGAATGGTGGTAGTGAATTCCGTAAAATTTCGCCTTTGGCGAAAATTACGTGGGCAGGTATGATTACTGCAACGCCAGGTCAGAAAATGTTGTCTTACAAAGATGGTTTGATTCCAAACGATGTCACTGTCAAATTGCGTGTCAATAACCCTTATAAGCCATTGAAAGGTAAAGGCACAAATGGCAGTCATCCCGCTTACCAATTCAAGTTGGAAAGCAAAGCACCTGCGGCGTTGGTGAATGGTCCACAGGTTGACTCTTCACTCAATATGATTAATATCGTACCGAACCCTTATTACGGCTATTCAGCTTACGAAATCAATGAATTGTCAACAACGGTAAAAATTACCAACTTGCCGGCTAAGTCAATCATAACCGTTTATACGCTCGATGGCAAATTCATCCGTCAATTCCGTCGTGATGAACGAGCGACTCAAAATAATTTGCTTCAAAATGCAGGTACACGTTCTACGCAATTCGCGCCTTCCCTCGAATGGGATTTGAAAAACGATAAAGGCATTCCAGTCGCTTCTGGTGTCTATCTAATCCATATTTCTGCCGAAGGTTTGGGTGAACGCACCTTGAAGTTTTTTGTTATTAACAGACAATTTGACCCATCGCGGTTGTAATGCTACGTTGAGGCGCAAGCCCTTGCGCCTCAACGTTTAATCATAAAAAAATATGAAAAAACATATATTGTTATTCATTGCGCTATTCATTGTCAAAACCACATTTGCTGGTAACCCCGATCGTCAAGGTGAAGCAGGTGCGTATGAACTCCTACTCAATCCTTGGGCGCGTACAGTTGGTTTACACGCCATGAATACCTCAATGGTGAAAGGGGTTGAGTCTATGAATTTAAACATTGCAGGTTTATCCCGCATCAACAACTTAGAAGTTGGTTTAGGACATTCTATCTATTTGCAAGGCACAGGTTTAGCCCTTAATGCGCTTGGCATGGCTAAAAAAATGGGCGAAAGTGGCGCATTAGGTGTCAGTATTAATGCTTTAAGTTTTGGTAAAATTCCTGTCACCACCAACGGTTTGCCAGAGGGAACGGGTGCGACGTTTTCACCGACGTTTTTCAACCTCGCCGTTTCTTACTCGCATTGGTTCGAGAAAAAAGTGTCGGTGGGCATGACTGTGCGTCTTATCAATGAGTCATTGGCAGATGTCTCTGCTTTTGGCTTTTCCATTGATGCAGGTGTGCAATACATGACGGGTTCACCAACCTATCCTGACCGTTTCAAATTTGGCATTTCATTGCGTAACATTGGTTCTCCTATGCACTTTGGCGGGCAAGGGCTTAATTTTTCAACGACGAATCCAGATGGAACACAATCCTATCCATTGACGTATGAGAAAAAATCAGCCAATTTTGAATTGCCATCTCAACTCAATATCGGTGCAGCTTACGATATTTTACCTGACGATAAAGTGAAACTAACAGGTCTTTTCAACTTCACTTCCAATGCTTTTTCGCGAGATGAAATAGGCGGTGGGTTGGAATTAGGCATCGGAAACCTCTTGGTACTGAGGGGGGGGTATAAGTACGAAATAGGTACAAATGCCGCAGATGTCAGCAAATCAGTTTATACAGGAGTCGCTGCAGGTCTATCTTTCAACGTGCCCATGGGCAAAAACACAGATCAATCTATCTCCATAGATTATGGTTATTTGCACACCCGCACTTGGAACGGTACGCATAATATTGCTTTACGGATAAACCTTTAGGCTGGTTATTGGTGTATTGGTTATTGGTATATTGGTTTTAACGGATAACAATACACCAGTAACCAATACACCAATAACCAATAACGATTTCCGAACAAAAATTTGATTTTTTTCAAAAAAGTAATTTACCTTTGCACCATCACAAACGAGAAGGTTTCTCCTGAATAGGATTGAAGCCTTCTCGTTTTTTCGTGTATCTTCCC
>JAYTUR010000930.1:0-3584 GCA_043744475.1 Saprospiraceae bacterium
AGGCGATTTGCGGCGTGATTCTATTCATTCCGCTACGGTTGATATGTTACGAAAAATAGGTGAATGGTCGGGTTTTGATGCCGTGATTGAGAAAAAACCGCATGGTTTGAGCGATTTTCCCTACGAAATTGATGTTTTATGGTACAAAAATGGTGATTTATACCTCGCGATTGAAGTCTGTCATCATGGCGTTGTTGAAAAAGATAAAGACTCCTTGAAACTGGCGCGACAGCAAGGCGCACGCAAAGTCATCATCGTTTCCGAAATCAATAAAATGGAACGGATTCGTAAGTTGTTTCAATATGAAGGAGAGATAAAATCGTGGGCAGAAGTATGGTCTTTTGAACGAGTATTCGGGATGTACGAGTCAGGGCTGCGTTTTTTCAAGGATTTTGATAAATTCAAACGCTACGGTTGGCAAGAAGGGCTATCAGAATTCATATGATAATGGATAACGGATAGTAGATAATGTAATGAAAAAATTATCCACTATCCGTTATCCATTATCAACTATTTTTCGTTTTCTTCTCAAAAAACGGCTTAAACACTTTTTTGTCTAAGATAAGAAAGAGCAAAACGGCATTGATTAAGATAAAACCATAAAATAAAATAGGGTTTGAAAACAATGAAGCGACCCCCTCAGTATTTATAGACTCTAAAAGCGGAAAATCGTTTTTAGTTGTCGGCGCATTAGAATTAGGTATCAAAGCCATCACAATTGCCCCCAAAACCGACATAAATGCTAAGAAAAACAAAGGCAAACGGTCTTTTGAACGCTGTATTTTAACCGACGGCTGCAAACGTTCCATCAAATTTTGCTCAAAACGCATCGAAGGTGCATCTAAATCCAAATGACAAAGTTGGTCATGCAACACAGCATAACTGTCGAAATGTGCGCGATATTCAGCATCCGCTTTCAGCAATTGCTCGTGTTCTTTTTGTACTTCAGGCAACGCTGTACCGTCAATGATGTCCCAAATTTGTTCCTCTGTCATTTTGATATTGTTATATTGTTGAATTGTTGTGTTAACCATACAACAATTCAACAGCCTATAATAAATTTTTTGCTTCTCCTTTTAGTATTATCTGCATCGCATCAGCCAAACGTTTTCGGGCGCGGTGCAATTTTACTTTTACGGTATTGGCTTCGATACCAACTGTTTCGCTAATTTCTTCTAAAGAATTTTCTTTCAAATAAAAAAGCGTCAACATTGTAACATCGTCAGGCGATAAAAGTTTAAGTGCTTTTTGGATGTAATACTTCTGTTCCTTTTGTTTTAGCTTGTCAGAAGCGTCATTTCCACCCTTCAGTACCTGCGCATTATCAATGTCTTCTGTCCGAATTTTACGCCGTTGTTGCACCGTCAAAGCACAATTAACAACAATTCGATAAAGCCATGTCGTGAACTTAGCCTCCCGATTAAACGCCGCCAAACCATTGTACGCCCGTACAAAAGCATCTTGCGCTGCCTCCTCTGCGTCTTCACGACTGTTCAAAATACGGTACGCCAACGTAAACGCATAGTCTTTATGCCGATTCACAAGTTCGCGAAAAGCCACCGAATCACCCCTCAGTATGCGTTCAATTCTCTCTGCGTCCGTATCAATAATTGCTATCTGGTTCACATTTATAGTTTAACTTTCTGATTCTATGATTCAAAGTTCGGCAAAAAGGTTACGGCTTGTCCGTTATTTTTAACAAAAATTTAGAGCGTGATTATGATATAAACAAAAACAAGGTGTGTACTTTTGTGTTTATATTTTTTAATCGTTTGATAATCACTTGTTTATGAAAAAGATACAGTTTTTACCGAAGATATACTTGTCTATAGCAACTTCATACGTTTTTATTTTTGTGACACAAAACGATGTTTCTGCACAAACAGCACATACATTGTTGAGAAAAGCGGACAGAAATTATCTCAATAATGACTATAAATCTGCGGAGGAAAACTACACCAAAGCGCAACAAGCACAACGTTCAACTAAAGGCGATTACAACCTTGCCAACTCGATTTATCAGCAACAACGCTACGATGAAGCGGCTAAACAATACGGCGATATTGCTGCAAAAACGCAAGATAGTCAATTGAAATTCAATTCATTATACAATAAAGGCAATGCTCATTTTTGGAAAAAAGAATACGACAAAGCGATTGACAGCTACAAAAATGCCTTGCGTATGAATCCGAATGATACGGATGCGAAAAAGAATTTGGCATTGGCACAACGTATGTTGCAACAGCAACAACAGCAGCAACAAAAAGACAAAGAAAATCAAGATAAAAATAATAAGGATAACGATAAAAACAAGGATAAAGACAAGCAAAACCAGCAGAATCAAGACCAAAACAAGGATAAACAGGACCCAAATCAAAAAGATAAACAAGACCAAAACCAACAGCAACCACAACAAAATCCGCAGCAAAACCAACAACAGCCTTCTCAACAAGAGATGAAAAAAGATCAGGCGCGGCAGATTTTGCAAATTATGGATGATGAAGAACGTAAAGTGCAACAACGGCTTCGCAAAGGAAAGCCAAAACCATCGCGTTCGACGAAAGATTGGTAGGGTTACTAAGAATAAATCAAGTGATATTACTCACTGTTTTTCTGCAAGCAGAAAAAAGCGTACACGAATAAAATCTATTGGAGTGAAGTTGTTTTTTGATACAAAAATTTTTAATTTTTCTATCAAAAAACAACTTCACTCCTAAAAAAATCTTCAATGGACGATTTTTGAGCGTAGCGAAAAAGAGCGAGTGACTTTATTGAAAATAACCTTTTTAAACAAACATAAACCACTAAAAAATGACAACAACACGCTTACTTTTCCTTTTGATAATCCTCACTTCTTTTCACCAAAAGCCACCTCCTGCATGGGGCTTTTTTGGGCATAAACGCATCAATCGTTTAGCTGTTTTTACGTTACCCGAAGAGATTTTGCCCTTGTTCAAAAAAGAAATTGAATACCTCACGGAACATTCTATTGACCCCGACCGCCGCCGTTTCGTCGTCCCCACAGAAGGTTTCCGGCATTATATCAACCTCGATAAATGGGCATTTTTGCCGCAAGATAAAATCGAAGCGCAGATATTGCACACCGATATTTTTATTGTCAATGAAAAAAATGACACCTCGCTACTCATTGATTATCAAAGCATTAGAAAACAAAAAAGGGATTATTATTTAAAAGCTAAAAGCATCAAACGGCTGTTTGGACGAGACTCTATCGTTGTCGCAGACTCTGCGTTTAGACGTTTTTTTATGTATAATGTTTCAAAAATTCAACCTGACGACCCCCTCAGTATTTCGCCCGATTCTTTGCTTAATTTTTTTAAAAAAGAAAGATTATTACTTTTATCCAAAGCCAAAACCGAAGGCATCAAAGCTGTTTTTGCCAAAGACAAATTGACGCAACACGGCATTTTACCCTATCATTTACAAATCGTTCAACGTCAATTGACCGATGCGTTTGTGTCAAAAAATAAAATGAGGATATTGAAATTGGCGGCTGTATTAGGGCATTACCTCGCAGTTGCAAATATTCCGTTGCTTACGATTTCAATTTACGATGGACAATT
>JAYTUR010000931.1:0-3584 GCA_043744475.1 Saprospiraceae bacterium
TTCGCATCAGACAACCATTTTACATTTTTCATGAAGTTTTCGCTTGAAAAACGCCATGCCACAGAACCTGCTGGGAATAACAATTGTCCGTTATCATAATTAAACTTACTCGAACGGTCAGCCCGCATCGAGAAACTAGCTAAAAACTTTTTCTGGTAATCGTAATTCACACGTCCAAAGTAGGAGAAAATGCGGCTATACGGTGATTCAAAAGTCGTTGGTGCAGCTTGTGTTGAACCTGTCGGCGGAGAACCTAAGCCCATGTTTGACAACGCTTTTTCGGGCGTAATATCCGATGGGAAAAAGCGTGTTTCGATACCCAGTTCTTTGTATTTAGTTTGATATAATTCTTGACCTACTAAAATAGACAAGGAATGTGGCTTAGACAATTTTGGCGTGTAAGTCAATGTATTTGAGTTGTTGACCGTTTCATTGTCTCTTGTGTTGATTCTCGCAACAGGCAAACGACCGAAGTTACGTGCTGTACCTGTGTTCATATCATAAAAGAGGTTTTGTGTTGAATTATTCAAAGTATAACCCACCGTTGACCTGAATGTTAAATCTTTCATTAATTTATAGGCAATATTGCCACTTAAATTGAGGTCATTTGAGTAACGCTTACGGTACTCGGCATTTGTTATCAGAACAGGATTAAAGACGTTGCCGGAGCGCAAATAAAGTTCCTCATCAAATTGGTCTTCTGACACTGCGCCTGGCAGGTCATAAGGGCGATACTGAACGGAGTGCCGCAAACGATTCGTCGTACGTGAACCTGAATTTGTCGTACCTGAACCATCTAAAACTTGATTCACATAACGGGTGGAAATACCAAACTCAAACTTATCACTGGCTTTATGATTTAATTTAAAATTGACCAAACGACGGGTGAAACCAGAGTTAATTTGAATCCCATCTTCAGCATTGCTCGTCAAACTCAAATTGTAATTCGTTTTGTCTGTGCCGCCATTGATAGACAGGTTATGGTTCTGATAACCCGCTTTTCTGCCAAACACTTTTTCTTGCCAATTGATGTTTTCATAGTTTTTATAAACACCTAAAGTATCGAAAGTAGAACCATAAATGCGGTTAAAACTCGTATCATTCGTCAATTTTGAACGCTCATATTGCCAAACAGTAAAATCATAAGGGTCTAGGACATCCATCGTTTTAGCAATTTGGCGATAGCCAAAAGAACCGTTGTAGGTCACTGTTGTGCGTCCTGCTTTACCACCTTTTGTCGTGATGATGACAACGCCGTTGGCACCCCGCGCACCATAAATCGCCGTGGTTGAAGCGTCTTTTAATACGTCAATCGAAGCAATGTCTTGTGGCGAAATGACAGATAGCGCATTTTCAACTTGAATACCGTCAACTATATAAATAGGTGAATTATCCTGTGTAATCGAACCACCACCGCGAACGCGAATAATCACATCTGCACCAGGTGACCCCTCAGTAGTCGTCACTTGAACACCCGCCAAACGCCCTGCCAATGCTTCGGCAGCACTCGTCAACGGGATGTCTTTCAATTGTTTAGAGCCGACCGATGAAACCGAACCCAAGACATCGCGCTTGTTGACAGATTCGTAACCAATAGCGACAACTTCATCTAACAATTTAGAGTCAGAAGCCAGCTTAATATCGAATACAGATTGGTTGCCAATAGTCACCTTTTGGGTGATGTAGCCAACAAAACTGAAGGTTAAAGTGCCCCCCTCAGTAGGCACACTCAAAGAGAAGTTGCCGTCAAGGTCTGTAATCGTTCCTTTGGTTGAGCCGTCTAAAACAATAGACACACTCGGCAATGTTTCACCTGTAACGGCATCGCTCACCTTACCCGTTAAGGCGCGCTGCGCAAAAGTTGCCGTCGAAAAACAAGCGAAAAATAGGAGAAGTGATAAGATTTTTTTCATGTTGAGAAATCTTTGCTTTAAGTGAATAAGTTTTTTTTCATACGATTAGGAGAAATCGCCTTATAAACAGAGGGCATAAATATACCATTATCGAAAAACCGAGACTTTTTATCTCAGTTAGTCAAATGATAATTTGAGTAAACTCTGTAAATGAAAAATTTTATTTAAGAGTAAAATGAATGTACAAAATTATATAACGTTTGGGAGTTTGTGTTGTAATTCGTCGGAAACGTTCCCGAAAAAATGTTCAAAATTGGAATAAAAAAAAAATTTTACTTCGTGATGAATTTGTAACTTTTCATTGAGACCTTTGTTACCTACCAAAACTGCAACGTAGTTATATTCGTAGATTAGATAGGATAAATACATCTAAGTAGTTGCCTAAGTTTCTAAAAATGAAAAAGAACAACACTGCCATACTCCTTTTTAGCCGAACCGCTACCGCCGAAGCTGCTGCAAAGCCGCTCTCTTTTGGTAAGCGTTCTGCTGAATCCGTGGCAGCGTTTTTAGTCAATCATGCTAAAAAGTTAACGGCTAAAACCCAATTACCCGTCTTCTTTTTTTCTGAAAAACAACAACGAGGTGACACCTTCGGCGAGCGTTTTGCCAATGCGTTTGAAGACGTTTTTGCATTGGGTTTTGATAATGTTATTTCTATTGGCAATGACTGCTTAACTGTCTCTACTGCCGATATTTTGACGGCTGCAAAATCCCTCGAAATTAATCCTTCCCAAAGGGATAGCCTTGGAGCAGTATTAGGCTCTACGACGGACGGCGGTGCGTATCTCATTGGTTTAGATAAATCTGTTTTTCAGAAAAACGACTTTCAAAACATTAATTGGCAAACCCATTCGACCTTTTCAGAACTTGTTCAATTTATTGAAAAACAAGCCTTTACACCCTTTTTTCTTTCCGAAAAATCAGATATTGACAACATCGTAGATTGGAAGAAAACACTTCAAGTTGTTTCTACAACAATCAAAAAAACACTCCTACGGCTTTTCAATATAGGTGCTCCAATGCCTTTGGTACGCGCCTTTTTACCCATCAATGACCGCTTTCTAAGTACCGCTATCGCTCTTCGCGCGCCACCTTTTTACGTATAAAAACTTAGTATGAACTACAAAAGGAACTTTACTATCCCATGCCAGATGGTAAAGGTGTCCGTTTTTTCTTAAAAAAGCACTCTTATACTGAGGGGGGTAATCGTATGTCGTAGCAGCGGTTTTTCTTTCATAATTTAACATAAAAACATCTAAAATGAATATAAATTCACTTAAAATATCAACAAATAAGCTCTTTCAAGCTTTATTCTACTTGTTTTTATTAATGCCTTTTACATCGCTTTTGGCACAACAAACCAAAACAATTACAGGCTCAATTTATGATGCTACGTCAAAACAAGGTGTTGTCGGCGCATCCATCACGGCAAGGGTTGACGGTAAGATTGTCGGTGTTGTGTCCGATGAAAAAGGTGCGTTTGAACTACAAATCAAGGATAATATCGCTAAAATAACGGTTTCATCAGTTGGTTATCAAACGCAAGATGTGGTATTGAATAACACGTCAAATTTGATGATTTACCTTGAATCAGGTTTGGACTTATCAGAAGTCGTCGTCACCGCTTTAGGGTTAGAACGCCAATCGAAAAGTTTGGGTTACGCTGTTCAG
>JAYTUR010000932.1:0-3576 GCA_043744475.1 Saprospiraceae bacterium
CTTAACAACAAGATTTAGTAACACTAAGCGGGTGGTGCGACACTTTGTCGCACCGCCCTTTTTTTTAAAAATACTGAGGGGTCAGTTGGCATTTATTTACCAACTGACCCCTCAGTATTTTATTGATTTTCAATGTTTTATAACGGAAATCTCCCTTGACTAAATACTAATATCTCACTTCTCTTAAAATAAATGCTCTACATAATAGGAAGCAATACCTGCCAAATAACCCGAAAGCGCATACAGCGAAATACGTTTTAAGTACCAAATAAAATCAATGCGCAAAATGCCCATAGCAGCAACTCCTGCAGCTGAACCAATAATCAGAATAGAACCGCCAGTGCCTGCACAAAAAGCCAATAGATTCCAAAAATCATGGTCAGGTGGGAAATGCGCCAAATCGTACATGCCCATTGACGCAGCGACGAGCGGCACGTTGTCAACAACAGCCGAAAGTAAGCCTATGAGCGTATTGATAACATATATATTACCAAAAGTATGATCGAGTAAAGTTGCCATTTGGTGCAAATAACCCGAAACTTCTAATGCCCCAACTGCTAACAAAATACCTAAGAAAAAGAGCACACTGGGGGTATCAATGCGGTGCAACATAGCAGCTACGGAATAATCTCGACGAACGGATTCGGCATCTTCCTTACGACGGTGCATCAATTCCGTTATATACCACAATACAGCGACCGACAATAAAATGCCCATAAAAGGTGGCATGCCTGTCAAATACTTGAACAATGGCACATATAATAACGCTAATGCACCTAAAACAAAAATCATCACTTTTTCGCCTTCTGTCGTGATTGATGGATTTACAGAGTCAACATCCGCATTGTTTATCGGTTCTACTTCTCCTTTTACAAAATAGGTCGCTAAAAGGAGGGGTACTAATAAGCTAAAAAATGAAGCTAAAAAAGTCGCTTTCATAATGCCAAAAGTCGTCACTTGACCACCAATCCACAACATAATAGTCGTCACATCTCCAATAGGCGACCACGCACCCCCCGCATTGGCAGCGATGATAACAAAGCCGCCCAAAAGCCAAAGAGTTTCTTTGTGAGAAGTCAGTTTACGGGCTAAGGCACACATAATAATTGCAGTTGTCATGTTGTCTAAAACCGACGACAAGAAAAAAGCGACCCATGACATCACCCACAGCAATCTCACGAGGTTTTTTGTTTTAATGCGGTCAGTGATGACGCTAAAACCATCGTGCACATCAACCAATTCCACGACCGTCATCGCCCCCATTAGGAAGAACAAAATGCTGGCTATTTCGCCTAAGTGTTCAACTAATTTGCCTTGTATAAATTTATGTGTATCAATAGGTAGGCTTGTCGCGTCGTACATAAATGCAGGCATTTGAGGCAAACCTACGAGTAAAATAACCCAACACAAAACCCCCGTCAGTAAAGCGGAGGCGGCTTTGTCCAATTGGAATGAATGTTCCATGGCTATCATAAAATAACCGAGGATAAATGTGAAAATGATTAGTATCGCCATCGTTTTTTGTAATTTTATATAAATTAAAAATCATATCGTCCGATAAGTATTATAATCGCATTCATACTCATCGTCATACTGACTTTTGTTTAAAATTACACTCCTTTCCTTCTTGTAACAAAATATTTATTCAAAAATCTCTTACCCTAAACTATTTCAATGTCCATAATTGACCTTTAGACAACTGTACTATCCCATTTTTACCAAATAATATCGCCGCATTAAAATCCTCATTTGGAAAAAAAACATCGGTCATCACCGTTTCGCCATTATCTGCAAATAACTCGACCGACGCAACGTCTATGTAAAGGTCCATTTTTAAAAGATTGTCCGTAGCTATACGCGGTGCATAATGCCGTCCAGCAAAACTCTTTTCAAAATCTTTTTTACCCCCCTCAGTACGGTCAATGTAAAAACGGTTCGAAGTCTTTTCAAAACCAATCAACACCTTTTCACCTTTTGTATTGGACAATTCAACACCAAAATCTGCGGCAGTTGTTTTGGATAAATCAAAGGTCAAGGACAATTCATTCGTTTTAGCCGTCGGTTTTAAGTTTAAAGATGCTGTAATCGTTTGTTCGGAAATATCTTGCGATACCCCCCTCAGTATTTCCGTCTCTTTTACTGCTTTTTGAACCAAACGAATGCCTTGGGGCGTATTTGTTAAAGTCAATTCACGCGGTAAAGTTGTCGCACTACGCCATTTTACGGTCGGTACTTTTTGGGCATATTGCCAATTACTCATCCAACCTAAAGAAATGCGGCGATTATCAGGCACATCAGACCATGTAACGGTGGCGTAATTGTCGCGACCATAATCCAACCATAGAATATCGTTGGGCTTATTATCATTTTTAAAGGTTTTGCCATCAAATTGACCTACAAAATATTGCGTACCAGAGCCGCCGTTGGGCGCACCGTTGCCAATGTTGACGATTAAAACCCATTTTTCGGCATTACTATCTCCTACTTTCAAAGGAAATAAATCAGGACACTCCCAAACGCCGCCGTGTGAGCCTTCTGTTTTGCCAAACTCGCCCGTTTTAGCCCATGCTTTAAGGTCTTTTGAAGCATAAAACTCTGTGTGGTCGGCAACAGCTAAGGTCATAACCCATTGCTTCTCCGCTTCGTGCCACATCACTTTGGGGTCTCTAAAATCTTTTACACCAGAGCTCTTCACAACCGGATTGTTGGCGTATTTTGTCCACGTTCTACCTTTATCAAGGCTGTAAGCGATGCCTTGTGTTTGAAAATCTATTTTACCGCCTTTTTCACCCGCCATATTGTGGTATGTAAATATGGCGACTAAAGGCGGTTCACCGTCTTTGCCAAAGCCACTTGTGTTGTTTACGTCAACAACAGCGCTTCCTGAAAAGATATAACCCAATGAATCGGGGTACAATGCGATGGGCAAATGCTCCCAATGCACCAAATCTTTGCTGATGGCATGACCCCAGTGCATCGGACCCCAAACGGTGCTGTCGGGATAGTATTGATAGAAAAGGTGGTATTCTCCTTTGAAATAAACCATGCCATTCGGGTCGTTCATCCAACCTGTTTTGGGCGTGAAATGGTATTGTGGACGGTGTTGTTCCACCAAAGTTGGCTTTTTCTTATCAGTGGAACAAGCGTATATGAATGCAATACCGATTAAAAGTGTTATTATCTTTTTCATAATGATTTAATTTTTTGTTCTTTAACAATTTTTGTATTCAATATACTGAGGGGGGAAAACTTATCGGATATTTTTAAAATATCCGATAAGTATTGCAATCAAATACCTATTCCGCAAAAATATTAAAGAACTAATTTTTTTATTTAAAACATCTATAATTCTACTTTGGCACTTTAAAATAGTGACGGGGCTACGCTCCGAGAAGAAAGTTAATGCACGATTTTTCTACCAAGGTTAAGCACCTCTAGTGCATTATATGCCTTGACTGCTGCGCCGTAGGTGCTTCATCTTGGTAGCCATTTGCAACAGATTTTCTTAATCGGGGCATCGCCCCAAAACAAGTTGTAAAGTGCAAAAGTAGAGATAAGTAGTAGTGAGTAAATAAA
>JAYTUR010000933.1:0-3569 GCA_043744475.1 Saprospiraceae bacterium
GGCAAAAATAGAACCTTTTGTCCCGTAGATTTCGGCATCTTTTCTGTCAAAGGGCCAATTCCAAGAGGCTTGAAAAATGCCTTGTGCTTTTGGATACTGAACAACAATCGTTGCCTCATCATCTACTTTTGGATAAATGTCGGGTTTGTTAGTTTGAGCAATGGCAGTGACGGAAAGCGGCTTTTCGCCTTTCATCAGCCACGTCATAATATCTGCGCCATAACATCCAAAGTCCATAATCGCACCACCTCCATTTTTGACAGGATCTGTGAGCCAACTCAAAAATGTTTCAGAACAACCGATTTCGCGGGGTCCACGATGTCCGTCGTGAATCACCACTTTGCGAATGTCGCCCAGAGCCCCCTCAGTATGTATCATGCTAAAAGCTTGATGATGGCTTGCATACCAGGTTGTTTCGTAATTTGTAATCAATTGTATGCCATGCTGTTTTGCCAATTGTTCCATCTTTTTGGCGTGTACGAGATTAACTGCCAATGGTTTTTCGACCATCACATGGATTTTTCTGGGTGCGCATTTTTCGACTGTTTCGAGATGTTCAAAGGTGCTTCTGAAATCACAAACAGCTTCCGGTTTCGCTTTCTCAATCATCAATTCAAGGCTCGGAAACCATAGGCTATCGGGCAATTTGGCTTCTTTCAAATACCGTAGTGCCAATGCCTTGTTGGGTTCGGCGAAACCAACCAATAACATCCCGTCGTGTTTTGGATTGTTCAATATGCCTCTCACATGGTCGTGCGTCATGCCGACGATGCCCATGCGAACGGGTGCGTTTTGTGTGCGTGCTGTTGTCACAACAAGCAGACACACAGCAAAGAATAGGTGCGTTTTTGTAAATTTTTCCATGATTTTAGGCTGATTTACATGTGGTTGATAAGCGTTTTTAATTTTTCATTTGATCCATAACGTCAATGCCAAGACCCCTAACAATCCCGTAATAGATACCAATGTATCCATAACCGACCATGTTTTTATGGTGTCTTTCATAGATAATTGAAAATATTCTCTAAAAAGCCAAAAACCAGTGTCGTTGACATGAGAAAACATCATACTGCCTGCTCCGATGCTCAAAACCATCAAATTGGCATTGACGGAAATCGTTGCCATCAATGGTGCTATGAAACCTGCCGTTGTGATGCCTGAAACGGTCGAAGACCCCACACAAACGCGGATAATGGCAGCGATACCCCAACCTAAAACATAAGGATTCAAATTGGAATGCTGCATATAGTCGGCAATGGTTTGCGATACACCGCCATCGGTGAGTATTTGTTTTAAAGCACCCGCACCACCAAATATTAAAAAAAGCGAGGCAACATCCTTCACAGCATCAGTATAGTATTGGGTAATCTCTTTTTGGCTTTTGCCCCTGAAAATACCTAAAGTAAAAGAGGCAAATAAAACGGCAATCAATAAACCAATATTTGCGTCGCCTATAAAAAGGAAAAAGTTTTTAGAAAAACTTCCTTCTGCCAAATAAGGTGTCACGATGGCACTGCTGCCAATCAATAAAATAGGCAACAAAACGGTCAAAATACTGAGGGGGGCTGAAGGCAACTGTTCGGGCGGTAGTTGCGGTGCGACGAAGGACATATTGGGCGGTGTATTATACCCTTTTACCGTCGAGCCGTACAAAGCACCAGATATTAAAATGGCGGGAATGGATATGATAATGCCATAAAAAAGCGTCAAACCCATATCCGCATTCAATTGTTTTACTAAAAACAAAGGGGCGGGATGTGGTGGTAAATACCCTTGTGTTACCGTCAAAGAGGCTAATAAAGGCAATGACACATACACTGCCGATAGGTTGTAACGATGTGCCACGGTTATCGCTAAAGGAACGATGAGCATAAATCCGACGGAATAAAACAAGGGCAGACCCACAATAAAACCCGTAATCATAAACGCCCATCGAATATGCTTTATACCCACCAGCGCTATCATTTTCAAGGATATTTGCTGTGCTGCACCACTTACAGCGACCAATTTACCCAACATCGCCCCCAAAGCAATGATGGTGGCGATTGAACCCAATGTGCTGCCGATACCATTTTGAACCGCCTTCATCAATGCCTCAGGTGTCATGCCTAAAGCCAAACCGATGCCAATTGACACAACCAAAAACGCTAAAAATGTATGCAGCCTAAAATATGAAATCAGCAGTACCAACAATAATATGCCGATGACAGTAGTAAGAATAGCCATACAGGCAATATTTTTTTACGTGTTTAAACTTCTCCTTTTTTGGATTCCACTTCAATGGACAGTTTGATTACACTTTATCGACTTCTGGATGCACCCAGTTTTTCCGATATTTTCGGCGCAACAAAGCGGTGGCTTCTGCATCACCCACTACTATCCGTTTTTTGGCATCATACACGAGGGGACGACCACCTAACTGCATAGACATATTGGCTAAAATGCAGCTGGCTGTTGAAATATGCCCTTCTTGGATATCGGCAACAGGCTTTGTATTGTTTTCGATGGCTTTCAAGAAGTCGAGCATGTGCAGTCTTGTGGCGGGGGCTGCATTGAGTTCAATATCGGGTTCAGTCAAATCTTCTGGATATTTTTCTTTTTCATACACCACATCTTTGTGTATTTTTTCACCGTTTTCTTTTCCGTCAGGAATAAAGTCGTATTGCATCGTGCTCGCGATTAATGTTCCTTTATCACCATACAATGTAAAAGACCATGGATAATCGGCATTGGCTGCCGTTCCCCATGTTCTGTGTTGCCAAACACAATTCAGATTTGGATATTCAAAAACAGCTGTTTGCGTATCAGAAATATTCGATTTTCCTTCTTTTTGCACGTAAATACCGCCCGTTGATGTGATGCGTTGGGGCATGCCTAAGTGCAATAGCCATCGGACGGTGTCAAACATGTGTACGCACATATCGCCTGTGATGCCGTTGCCGTATTCCATAAATGCCCGCCACCATCTTTTATGTGGTAAGCCATCATAAGGACGCAAGGGCGCGGGTCCTGTCCACATGTCGTAGTCAAAAAAGTCTGGAATGGGTACAACAGGCGGATTTCCGTTGTTGCGCATGTGGAAATAACAACACATCTCGACGTGTGAGATTTTGCCCAATAAACCTGCATCCACGATGTTTTTTTTGGCATCAATCAAATGCGGTGTGCTTTTACGTTGCGTGCCCACTTGCACTACTTTTTTGTATTTGCGCGCGGCTGCAACCATCGCCTCGCCTTCAATCACATCCACGCTGATTGGCTTTTGTACATAGACATGCGCCCCTGCGCGCATCACATCAATGGCTTGTAAGGCGTGCCAATGGTCAGGTGAGCCAATGAGTACAATATCCAATTTATTTTCTGCCAACATTTTGCGATAATCGCCATACAATTTGGGAATTGCCTTCGATTTTTGGCGTTGACTCACCATCTTACCCGCAGCCGTGAGCATATTTTTGTCGACATCACACAAGGCAACAACCTCTACATCGGCTACTTGAATGAGGCGGAACAAATCACTTTTGCCATACCATCCTGTGCCAATCAAAGCGACGCGGTAGGTTTTGGCG
>JAYTUR010000934.1:0-3566 GCA_043744475.1 Saprospiraceae bacterium
GTGCCCATGATTCTATGATTTATCTTTTATTATGTCAAAGAACTAAAACTACAAATCTTTTTGTCGTTTGTGCTACCTAACTTTATGTCGTACAACAAAGTTCGAAACTTTCCAAAAGGTGTACCCGACAAACATCACTCAAAGATATACTGAGGGGGTATTATTTCAACATAAGATACAAAAATACGAAAGGAACGGCAAAGATAAAAGCATCGAAACGGTCTAAAAAACCACCATGACCGGGCATAAAAGTACCCGAATCTTTAACACCTACCGAGCGTTTGAACATGCTTTCCACTAAATCGCCCATTGAGCCAAATGTGGCAACAATGCCACCGATAACAAACCAATCCACGAGGCTTAAAATGCCTAAAAATTGATGGATAACGATACCTGTCAATATACACATAATACCGCCGCCAATTGTTCCTTCCCAGGTTTTTTTGGGAGAAATTCGTTCAAAAAGCATGGTTTTACCTATTCTCGAACCAATAATATAGGCAAAAGAGTCATTTGCCCATGTTAAAAAAAGGATGCCCGCAACGATATTAGGCGTAAATTCCAAAGATCTAAAAGCCGTAAAAAATTCGTAAAAGAAGTATCCAAATGGTAAACTTTGTTTAGCATGAAATTCTAAAAATGGCAGAAAAACAACAAATGGAAAAACGGCATACATGATACCTAATAGCAATAAACCCACATTAATAAAAGGCTTCTCGCTTTGCAAAAAAAAGAGTTCAAAAAGAAGGAGCAAAAATGGTGATATGACAAATAGGATAACAGGCAAAAGGACGATTTTGTAAGCCATTAATTGCCACCCAAAACCTAAATCTAATGATGCGCCCTTTAAAGAAACAATACGTAAAGAGATAGAAGTGAGCCACATACTACTGCCAAGTATCAGAGCAAATACTTTTCTGAGTGTGCTTTCTTCTTTGATTAACCTCAAAAATTCCCAAAGGCAGCCCATAGAAATAAGAAAAAATAAGACGTAAAAACTTGCTTCATTCCAAAACATACCTCCGAGCATCACTGCCCCAAAGATAGTCGCTGTCGAAGCCCGTCGTTGAAAATTGGTCATAACGTTTTGATTGGTAATGAATTAAACTTGCGTCAAGTTTTTAAACTCTTGACGCAAATTGATGGTTACTACGTTATTCGATGATTAATTTACGCACACCCACACGATTGTCAGTCGTTGTGACTTGGATGAAATAGATGCCACTGTGAACGTTTTGCAGCGTCAACTGAATCGTTTCGGCTTGAATATTCATTTTCCGATTGTCCACGACACGCCCTATTAAGTCCATGACTTTGATGCTTGCAATTTTTTCGTCTGCCTCAATTGCCACGTTGCCAGATACTGAGGGGTTCGGATAAATTTTAAATTCAGCAGGTGCAATGTCGTTTGAACCTACTATGACAGTGCCATTACACAAACGGCGCGCTGAAACAGGCGGCGCAGGGTCACAATCGCAGGTGTGTGAACCGAGATTTTGGAACGAAGGCGAATATGAATTACTTGTAAAAACAAGCCAATCGCTGTAACGAAATGTGTCTTGACGGGCATAAGCGACGAGACCAGTGCCATTTTTCACCTCGCGTTTGCGAATAAGATTTTTGTCAGTCGTCAAAATACGACCTAGATAATCTTTCCAGGTGGAACCAGAGACAGTCATGGCAGGGTCATTATAAATACCAACCATATCAATGAGGTTTGTAAAGCCTACGCTATCTGGCACACCTTTAAACAACATAACTGCATCATTACCATTAAAATACATCGCACCGTCGTAAGTTGGATTGATGAAGGAGTTGGCACGGCATTTCAAATCCACGATATCCGAATAGCGTGTGCTGCGTTTAGGCAAATTGCTATTGGTCACATCAACTTGAACGCAAAACTGCGCCTTACCCGTTTGTGTATCAATAATAACAGAACCATCGGCATTGCGACAAGTATCCCACAATTGATAGCCGTCAAAAACTGGATATTCGAGCCCGTTTTTATACTGCGTGGTGTCTCTTTTATCTACAACGACGACATAACTTTTGTATGCACCAATTTTTGAACCTGGCAAAAAAGTTGATGATGACAGTGCCGTACCGCCATTGTTGTTGCGTGACAAGCGATATAAGGTTAAGTCAATTTCCTTATTCGTTGGATTAAAGATTTCGATGGCTTTGTTGTTGTTTGAGCCTTCGTGATATTCAGAAATAAATAACTCTGAACACGCAGCCGGTGGGTTTTGCGCATCTAATGTTGCCAAAATAGTTGAAAATAAGACAAGAAATAGGAGTAATAATTTTTTCATATATTGATTTTTAAAAATAAAAAAAGGTTTGAAAAATGATTTGTTTATGTAAGAGAAACCTGTTAGGAAAGTTTTTAGGTCTGATGAAAGCATTTGTTTAATTTTGCTGTAAAATTAGTCCAAATTTGGGGTAATTTGTCAGTTTTTGAATTACTAAATTATTAAAATGTGATAATTCACAGGCAAAACGGGCTTTAAGCAAACGTATAATACATCATTCACCCATTCAAAATAAATATGTCGAAACAACCGCTTGAACTGAACGCCGACTTCACTTTTGGTCTTGATACGCTTGAAAAAACGCATAAAAACCTCTTTATTACGGGTCGGGCAGGCACGGGTAAGTCTACATTGTTGCATCTTTTTAAAAATACCACTCGAAAAAAATGTGTTGTCCTAGCGCCCACAGGTGTAGCTGCACTCAATGTGCAAGGGCAAACGATTCACTCTTTTTTTGGATTTCCAGCTAAGTTTTTTGGTACTGATGAGATTAAAAAACGGCGTGATACGCGGCTGTATAAAAAATTGGAGGTGTTGATTATTGATGAGATTTCGATGGTACGGGCTGAAATGATTGACCATATTGACCGTTTTTTGCGCATCAATAGAGACGATTTCAGACCTTTTGGCGGTGTTCAAGTCGTATTTTTTGGCGATTTATTTCAATTGCCGCCTATTGTCAGCACACCCGAAGAGCAGCATTTTTTTCAAACTTACTACGAAACGCCTTATTTTTTCTCCGCAAAAGTGTTCAAAGCCACCCCCTCAGTTGCTTCATCCTTCGCAATGACAGAGTATGATACGTTTGAGATGGAAATGCTCGAATTGAAAAAAGTATATCGGCAAGAGGCGCGGCATTTTATTCGGTTGCTTGATGCGGTGCGATTGGGTACGATTGACTACGATGATTTGGAAGACTTAAATGAGCGGGTTGTCCAGAATTTCAAGGAAAAAGACTATTTTATTACACTTTCGACCCGCAATGCGACGGTTGATGACATCAATAGCCGTGAATTACGCAATTTACCGATTGGTGAATATTCCTTTACAGCAGAAATCAACGGCGCATTTGACCCAAAGCAATACCCTACTGAGGGGTTGCTTCGGCTGAAACTCGGTGCGCAAGTCATGTTTATTAAAAACGACCCAAAACGAGAGTTCGTCAACGGAACAATTGGTAAAATTGTGAAACTGGCGCAGGATAATATCATCGTACAAGTCGAAGATCGCGATGGCGTTATGAAAAACATT
>JAYTUR010000935.1:0-3565 GCA_043744475.1 Saprospiraceae bacterium
CTTTTCATAAAGTATTTTGTATAACAAATTGTTAGTATAAAATTCATGCAAATAAAAATCCTCTTTGCCGCCTATCACCAGCAAATTGCAGCAACCCCAAACAGTTCAGTCCTTTTTGAGCAATCAGGCATGGTCAACGCATCAGAAATATTAGACCTTGGCTTTTTCCCAATTGGTTCGGGCGTATTCACTGAAAAAAGTAAAATTGAAGAAGCTGAAATCCAAAATTGCCACATTATGGTTTTGGGCAACGACTTTGGTACGCAAGAATACATTGATAGAAAATGCCCTAATAAAAAGGAAAAACGCACGAATCCGACGATAAAAAACCTTTTTTTATTGAATTTGGATGCAGAAACGACCTTTTTTACAAACTTATTTATGGGTTTGCGGATAGGCAATTTAATGGTCGGGGAGAAGGATATTCAATCTGAATATGAAAAATTCTGTCTCACCTTTTTCCAAACCCAATTGGATTTCGCAAAGCCCAAAATCGTTCTTTGTTTAGGCAAAGAAGTGGAAATGTCCTTGTCAAAATTGTATTTCAAGCAAAAAATCAACGCCGATGGCTCTGGATTAAAGACGTTTGTGGATGCAAATGGACTAAAATTTATCTTCATTCCGCATCCTTCTTATGCCCATATCAATTGGAAAAGAAATGATGTGCAGCAGAAAATTGTTGCGGCTTTGGATTCCCCCACCAGTATAAAGGACTAAAATGACATTATCAAACCGCATGATTTTTCAATAACGGCATTCTCTAATTCCCCACAACTCGCTGTTTATCAACGGATTAGCGTTATAAAACTAGCTTATCCTGCTGCACTTTCCCTTTAAAAGTCCAAAAAACAAAAGTGGTATAAGTCGCTACCAAAGGTACACCGATGAGGGTGACAATCATCAAATTGGTTAAGGTTAATTGCGTTGAAGCGGCATTGTAAATCGTTATATTATTGTCGGGTGAAAGGGTTGAAACAACGATATTAGGGAATAAACCGACTGCAAACAGAGCGATAAGAAGTCCTATTGTCAAGCCAGAAAATAAAAAAGCGATTAAATAACGTCGCTTTGTGATTAAACGCGGAATATTAGCCACCGACAAAATGGCTAAGGCAGGGAGTGTAAAAAGGGTAGGGTTCAGTCGGAATTTTCCCCCCATTTGTGGGATATAAATCAGCGTTGCCACGGTTGTCATCGCAAACATGATGATGAAAAAGATAACCATATTTTTAGCTATGACGGTTAACCGAGCAAAAACACGGTCTTCTGTTTTCAATAATAAAAACATCGAGCCGTGCATCATAAACAGCGCAAGCGTCGTGAAAGCGATGAGAAAAGCGTAAGGATTTAAGAAACCGAGCCAATTTCCTGCATATTCTAAGTCTTTATCAATTGGCATACCTTGTATTAAGTTGCCCAAAACCAAACCCAACAACAGCGTAATGAGGATGCTCGAAACGCTAAACATGATGTCCCAAGTCCAACGCCACCACATCATGGGCTCTTTTGACCGAAACTCAATAGCGACGGCTCGAAAGATAATGCCCGTCAAAAACAACATAAATGGGACATAAAATGCTGAAAAAACGGTGGCATAAACCACAGGAAAACCTGCAAACATGACTCCTCCTGCAATGACTAGCCATACTTCGTTGCCGTCCCAAACGGGTCCAATGGCATTGAGGGCAATGCGACGACTCGTTTCTTTGTGCCAAAGTAGATGAATTGCACCAACGCCCAAGTCGAAGCCATCTAAAACGGCATAACCTGTGAGGACAGCGCCAAGCACTAAAAACCACCATGTATTGAGGTCTAAACCTAAGTAAGTTTCCATATTTTATGATTTTTATTGGCATCCGTCTAATCCGTGTGCCATTTAGTTCAAAAATTGCATATCGCGTTTGGGGGCAATCTCTTCTTCTTCTGGAATGCCCCCCTTAGTATCGTCGTAGCCATGACGTACTTTTTTGTTCAAAAGATAAATAAAAAGGACAAAAAGCAAGGTGTAAACCCACGTAAACAAGATGAGTGAGAACCAAACTTGATTTTCGGTTACAACTTTAGATAAAGCATTAGATGTTCGCAACAGACCATAAACGACCCACGGCTGCCGACCCACTTCGGCAGAATACCAACCGACTTGATTGCCAATTTGCGGCAGTAAAACCGACCATACAAAAACAAGCATCAGCCATTTTTTTGACCATAATTTTTTGCGCCACAATAAAAATACGCCCAACCATGACAAACCAATCAAAGCCATGCCGATAGCGACCATGAGGTGGTAGGTTTGAAATACGAAATTGACGGGCGGAATCTCGTCTTTTGGAAAACTATTAAGTCCCCGAACAGGTGTTGTGAAGTCTTGATGCAACAAAAAGGTCAATCCTCTGGGAATTTTGACACCCTCAGTAATTTGCGTTTTGGGATTCGTCCAACCGACTAAATACATATCTGCAACAGCTAACGAATCGTAATGCCCTTCAAAGGCAGCGAGTTTGGCAGGTTGGTTTTTTGACACACCATCTGCCGACCTATGACCCGTAAAAAGTTGTAAAAGTGAAGCAAAAGCAGCAAAAAACAAGGCAAAACGGAAAGAAGCCTTTGCTGTTTCGATATGTCTATTCTTCAAAATATAATAAGCATTGATACTTAACACTAAAAATGCGCCTGCTAAAAATGCCCCAACAATGGTATGCGACAAACGGTCAACAGAGGACGGATTGAAAACCATAGCCCAAAAATCGGTAATGACGGCACGGGCTTTTATGCCTTCGCCCTCGATGCGAAAACCGGCGGGCGTTTGTTGCCAAGAGTTCGCAACGACAATCCAAACGGCTGAAAACATAGAGCCAAGTGCCACCATAATCGTTGAAAAATAGTGAACGTGAGGGCTAACCCTATCCCAACCAAACAACAAAACACCTAAAAAACCTGATTCGAGTGCAAATGCAAAAATTCCTTCGGCAGCTAAGGCGGAGCCGAAGACATCACCGACATAACGCGAGTAGGTCGCCCAATTTGTCCCAAATTCAAACTCCATGACGATGCCCGTGGCAACACCAATACCGAAAATGAGAGCGAAAATACGTATCCAAAATTGGGTCATGTGCTTGTACATAACATTGCCTGTGCGTATATATGCCCCTTCCTTGATGACGAGCAAAACGCCGAGTCCAATACTGAGGGGGGGATAAATGTAGTGGAAGGCAATGGTGAAGGCAAACTGAATGCGGGCGAGTATTTCAACGTTCCAACTCATAAGGTTGTGGTTTTGTAAAAAATGATTGTGATACAAAAATACATGGTTTTGGTATGATAATCGGTAGGTTGCAAGCATAAAAGCCTTACTTTTACTGATTATAAATAGCGTGAAATTTTGTGACTACTATTCAATTGTATAACTTACTCCCTATATTTTGAAAACGAAAACCTATTGAGATGGCACTACAATTCAAGATAACAGCAAAAGATATTTTCCCATTTCTCAATTGGAAAAATGAAGTCACTCGCGAAACCTTAAAAGCTGACTTTTTTGCTGGTTTGACGAGTGCTATTATTGTCC
>JAYTUR010000936.1:0-3564 GCA_043744475.1 Saprospiraceae bacterium
CGAAACAGCCATTATTGGTGAAGGTGTTGTGGACTTCGAAGCAATTTTGAAAAATTTGACTAAAGGTGGTATCCGCCAAATCATCGTTGAATTGGAAGATTATAAAAAATCACCGATGGACGATATCAAGGTTTCTTACAAAAACCTGCGTAAAATGCTTGATAAAGTGTCAAAATAATTCGGTTTTCGCAGACAAAGACCCCCTCAGTATTTGACAACGAATAACTATTAACGTATAACTAAATAACAAAAATGAATAGACGAGACGCAATAAAAAAAGCCACCATCATGTTTGGCGGTTCGCTTTTAATGCCTGATATATTAAAGGCATGGACACATCCGATGATTGAAAATCCTAATTTTCGATTAACTGCGGCGCAAGACGCTTTGATAGCTGAAATTGCAGAAATGATTGTCCCTACGACTGATACGCCTGGCGCAAAAGCAGCAGGTGTACCTAATTTCATCAAAAAAATGTTGGCTGACTGCTATCGTGAAAGTTACAGCAATTACTTTATGAAGGAATTAGATGCTGTTGAAGCCGATACAAAAGCAAAATTCAGCAAGTCTTTTGTGGACGCATCCAACGAAGAGCGGACTGCAATACTGAAAATGTATGAACAAAAAGCTAAAACAGAGGCTGCTAAGTTCAGACAAGAAGCGCAGTCGTGGGAGCAAAGTACCCTCCCTGGCGAACGTCCTTTCTTTGCCGTTATGAAAGATTTGACGGTTACGGGGTATTTCACCTCTGAAATCGGCTGTACACAAGCCTTACGCTATGAAGCTGTGCCTATGAAGTATATTCCCGATTATCCTTATAAAAAAGGGGATAAAGCATGGGCAACCTAATTTGATTAATATTTTAAAGTGTTTAATTTTACATCACACGTACATTCAATTCATAAATTTAAAAAATAATAAAAATGAAAAAAGTCTTATTCACAATGGCATTAGCAGCCATTTTCACAACAGCAAAATCTCAAACAATTCCAGCAGATATCAATGCTTTATTGCAAAAAAACACTTGCTACACTTGCCATAAAGCAGATAAAAAAATGGTCGGTCCTGCATGGGTAGATGTCGCTAAGAAAAAATACAGTTTCAAACAGTTTTCGGCACTTGTTGCTAAACCTGTACCGACAAACTGGCCAGGTTATGCACCTATGGCTCCCCTTCCACAAGTTCCAAAAGGGGATATATCTAAAATTCATGCGTGGGTTTCTACCTTGGCTAATTAAATTCAAAGATTATAAAATTTCATGAGCGCACCCCCCTCAGTATATTCATGAAATTTTGGCGTTTTACAATTACAATAAAATCTAAACAAAACAATAAGAAATGGCGAATTTGAATACGGACGCAATAAAAAAAAGAACCTATGATGCCATCGTCATCGGCTCGGGTGTCAGCGGTGGTTGGGCTGCAAAAGAATTGACTGAAAAAGGTTTAAAAGTCTTGATGCTCGAACGCGGTAAACCGCTTGAACACATCACTGGCTATGCCGAAGCTAATAAAGACCCTTGGGAATATGAGCATCGCGGTAGAATTACGGTGCAACAAGCCCTTGACAATCCTTTCCAAAAGCGCGATTACCCGATGTCGGAGCAAAACGCTAAATATTGGTTTGAAGATAAAAAAGCCCTTTATGAAGAAGTGAAACGCTTCGATTGGTTCCGCCCGGACATTGTTGGGGGCAAATCTATTATGTGGGGTCGCCAGTCTTATCGTTGGACGGACATTGATTTTGAAGCCAATATGAAAGACGGTCATGGCGTGGATTGGCCTATTCGTTATGCAGATATTGCACCTTGGTACGATTATGCAGAAAAATGGGCGGGTATTTCAGGTGAAAATTTAGGCGATTACCCGACATATCCCGACGGGAATTTACTGCCTATGATGCCTTTGAATGTTGTTGAAGCCGACATTCGTAAACGTATTGAAGCTGCCTTCCCCGATCGGCGTATGACGATGGGACGTGTTGCCAATTTGACCCAAAACCACAATGGTCGTGGTGCTTGCAATTATCGCAATATGTGCAGCCGAGGGTGTCCATTTAGTGCGTATTTCAGCACCCAAAGTTCCACTTTACCAGCGGCTATGGCGACAAAAAGGTTGACTGTCCGCCCCCACTCTATTGTCAACTCCATTCTTTATGATGCTAGAAAAGGAACTGCCAAAGGTGTTCTCGTCATTGATTCAGAGACTAATGAGCAGATTGAATATAAGGCAAATATCGTATTTGTATGCGCTTCTGCTATTAGTTCAGGTTGGATTTTGATGAATTCCATTTCTGCTCAATTCCCTAATGGTTTAGGCAACAGCAGTGGTGAATTAGGGCATAACGTTATGGATCACCATTTCAGAACGGGTGCAAATGGGCAAGTTGAAGGCTATTTAGACAAATACGTTTATGGTCGTCGTCCAAATGGTACTTACATTCCACGTTATCGCAATGTTGGAAATGACAAACGTGACTACCTGCGTGGCTTCGGCTATCAAGGTGGTGCGAGCCGCAATGGTTGGGGTCGTATCGCTGCTGAAGAAGGTTTTGGCGCAGAAATGAAAGCCAAAGCAACAGAGCCCGGTACTTGGAGTATGGGCATGACAGGTTTCGGCGAATGTCTGCCTTACCATGAAAATCATATCCGATTGAGTCCCGATAAAAAAGACATTTGGGGACAACCAACCCTCATTTTTGATGTCGAATTCAAGGAAAATGAGAAGAAAATGCGCATAGACATGGCAAATGATGCCAAAGAAATGCTCGAAGCAGCAGGTCTGAAAAACGTTAGGACTTATGACAATGGCTCTTGGCCCGGCATGGCTATCCATGAAATGGGTACAGCACGCATGGGCAAAGACCCTAAAACATCTGTCTTGAACAAGTGGAATCAGATGCACGATTGCAAAAACGTATTCGTCACGGATGGTTCTTTCATGACATCTGCCGCTTGCGTCAATCCGTCTTTGACATACATGGCTATGACGGCTCGTGCAGCAGATTATGCCGTTTCTGAATTGAAGAAAGGGAATTTGAAGTAATAATTCAGCCTTTATGAGATACAAAGCCATATAGCCCACATTTGTTTTTATTTTTTTAAAACGATGTGTGCTGTATGGCTTTTTTTATCCTTATACTCCCCTCAGTATGTCGTAGAAAAAACTTACTTTTGTAGGAAAAGGAAAAATATGGAAGCACCAACATTAGCAAATCGTACAAAACGCACACCTAAAATTCCCGATAGCTTGATTTGGGAAGTTCTTGACGGTCAACCTTTGTATCGTCGAGGATATATGGATGTTGTGAGAAAACTTAAAACATATGAAGACATCATGGGAACAAGCAGTTATCAATCAATTATTATTACTTATCTTACTAAAATTTTAGCACGTCAATTAGACGATACTAAATTTGATTTTCTCGTCAATGAAATAGGTGTTCACCTAAAACATAAAGACAATGTCTCAAACGATATTGCTATTTTCGAAAGAATAGAAGGTCAAAAATTCTCAAAAAAATACGTTGATTTTGCACCTAAAATTGCTATAGAAGTAGATATA